>NZ_FR889182.1:51760-77149 GCF_000432215.1 Anaerostipes sp. CAG:276 | reverse complement strand
TTTGCGGCCGCCTGCAATGATGCGGGCATCCTGTTTAATATGCGTCATATCATTACGGCATACCGGCGTCCGTATGAAGCCAGACAAATGAGTTTTTTTGACCAGTTTTAAGAACGTATCACAAGGGGCACTGTACAGCAGATGTACAGTGCCCCTTTGTGCCTGAGTGGAAAAAGTTTTTTAAATATGGTAAACTAGAAAATACAGTGCTGACAATTCTATATTAGACAAATGAAATTTGTTTTATAGAAAACAGAATAAAAGGATCTGGAGAGATACAGATCCTTTTGACTGTTTATACAAAAGGAGTGAATTGAATGATAGAGTTTCAACATGTAACTAAGAGTTTTAAAGATAATAAAGTCCTGTCGGATATCTCTCTGACGATTGAAGATGGGGAACTGGTAGCGATCATCGGTTCCAGCGGCTGCGGAAAGACCACGACGCTGAAGATGATCAACCGGCTGATCCGGCCGACGAAAGGCAAGATTTTCATCGACGGAAAAGACATTGAAGATATGAATAAAGTCGAGATGCGGCGCAGTATCGGATATGTGATACAGCAGGCCGGGCTGTTTCCCCACATGACGGTCAGAGAGAACATCGAACTGATTCAAAGATTAGAAAAAAAGAACGAAGAACAGATCAGCAAGAATACGGAATATCTTATGGATATGGTCGGCCTTAACGGAGATGAATTTCTGGACCGGTATCCCAATGATCTGAGCGGCGGGCAGCAGCAGCGTGTCGGCGTTGCCAGGGCACTCGCCAACAATCCTAAGATTATGCTGATGGACGAGCCTTTTTCGGCACTGGACCCAATGACAAGGGTCAGCCTTCAGGACGAGCTGATTGCTCTCCATGAGAAAGTGGACAAAACCATCGTATTTGTCACCCACGATATGGATGAGGCGATCAAGATCGCAGACAAAATCTGCATCATGAAAGACGGCCATATTCTCCAATATGATACACCGGAAGAAATCCTGAAAAATCCCGCAAACGAGTTCGTGGAAAACTTCGTAGGGAAGAACCGTATCTGGGGGTCACCGGAGTACATAAAGGTGGAGGATATTATGATTGAAAATCCCGTCACCTGTACCGGTGACCTGTCCAGGACCCGATGTGTCAAAAGGATGAAAGAACGGCATGTAGATACGCTGTTAGTAGTGGACGAAAACAGGAAACTTCAGGGAATGATCAACAGAAAAGCCCTGTACCGTGCCAAGAATCCGCTGGCTGCAGCGGAGACCATGATGAAGACAGATGTTTTGACTGCAAGTCCGGATGACAATATCCTGCAGCTTTTAAAACTGATTGACGAATATGATGTAGGAAATATTCCTGTAGTTGATGAAAATGAAAAGGTACTTGGACTGATCACAAACAGCAATCTGATCTCTACGCTGAGCCAGCAGTATCTAACAGAAGATGAGGAAGACACAGAGGACCGGACGTCAGATGAAGGCCAACAAGACATGACAGAGAAGGAGGTGTAACCGATGGAATTTATTCAGTATATGATACAAAATAAAGAACAGATTTTATCTCTGGTGACAGAACATATCGAACTCACCGCCATCGCAGTGGGCTGCTCCATTCTCGTCGGTGTCCCTCTCGGTATCCTGATCAGCTATGTAAAGAACCTGAATAAACCAGTACTTGGAGTCGCAAATGTAGTACAGGCGATCCCGAGCATGGCGCTTTTGGGATTGTCCATTCCTCTGTTGGGAATCGGTACCCTGCCGGCTGTTGTGATGGTCATTATTTATTCCCTGCTTCCGATCATAAAGAATACATTTACCGGTATTAACAGTATCAGTCCGGAAATGGTAGAAGCGGCTAAGGGAATCGGATTAACAAAAGCACAGGTGCTGTTTAAAATAAAAATTCCTCTGGCCCTGCCGATCATCATGGCAGGTGTGAGGATTTCTGCGGTAACCGCGGTGGGGCTTATGACTATGGCCGCATTTATCGGTGCCGGAGGACTCGGATATCTGGTGTTTTCAGGAATCCGTACAGTGAATAACGCCCAGATCCTGGCAGGGGCTATCCCGTCCTGTATCCTGGCACTTCTGGTAGATTATCTCACAGGACTGATTGAAAAACTTGTGACGCCGATCAGCCTGCAGCAGGGATATGAGGGTTCAAAAGAACAGTTAAAAAGAAAGAGAAGACGCCAGAAAGGTGTGCTTGTACTGGTAGGAATTCTGGTGGCTGCCATCATGGGCAATTCTATAATTGGAAGCTTCAAGGGAGATGATAAGAGGATTGCCATCGGAAGTAAGGATTTCACGGAACAGCTGGTCCTCTGCAACCTCTACGCCGATGTGATCGAGGATAAAACGGACATCAAAGTGGACCGCCGTGAGAACCTGGGAGGCAGTGAAGTCTGCTATGAGGCACAGGACAAAGGGGAGATTGACATGTATGTGGAATACACAGGAACCGCATATATGAATATTCTGAAAGAAGAATCCACCAATGACATGGATAAAGTCTACAATACTCTGAAGAAATATTTTAAGGAAAAGAATAATTTTGAAGTCCTGGATCAGACGAAGTTTAACAATACCTATACACTGGCTGTGACCAAAGAGACCGCAAAAAAATATAATCTGAACAAAATCAGCGACTTGCGGGGAGTCGGCTCACAGCTGAGCATCGGATCCACTCTGGAATTTTTAAACCGTGCCGACGGTATCCCGGGATTATGTGAAACTTATGGTTTTAAGTTTAAGAATGAGACGGGAATTGACGGCTCACCGAGATATACAGCCTTGGAAAATAAAAAAGTTGACGTAGTGGATGCGTTTGCCACAGACGGCCTGCTAAAGAAGTTTAAGCTGAAAGTGCTGGAAGATGACAAAAAATATTTTCCGCCATATTATGCAGTGCCGGTTATCAGGGAGGATACGCTTAAAAAGTATCCGGAACTCGAAAAGGTTATTAACGAATTGAGTGCTGTCTTGACGAATGATGCCATGATGGAAATGAATTATGAGGTCGATGAACTTGGAAAGGAACCGAGAGAAGCGGCACATGATTACCTTGTAGAACAGGGAATTATTGAAAAATAGAAGATCTAAGAGAAGCGTCTGCAGATTTCCTGCAGGCGTTTCATTTTTTTATTTCATAGGAAAGTTCTACGACCTTTCTTATGAAATAAAAAACGCTCCGCGGGATGTACACAGATGCGTAAGGAAATTATTTGACTACGTCAAATCGCATCTGGCACACAAAGTTGTCAAGCCCCTCAAAGATTGGGGGGTTGGGGAGTTGAAGTGGCTTGCCACTTTGTTCTAGTCATGCTTATATAAAAGCTGCCATTGATATAAATATGGGTGGAATTTTGTCTGCCGTTATGCTAATATGACTAGGTATGTTATCAAATAAATAGAATGAGATAGCGGATAAATTTAAGAAATAAGGAAAGAGGAAGATAGAATGGCAGGCAGCATAGAAAAGGAAATCGGACGGAGGAGGACTTTTGCGATCATCTCTCACCCGGATGCAGGTAAGACAACGCTTACAGAAAAGTTTTTGTTATATGGGGGAGCGATCAACACGGCAGGTTCGGTAAAAGGAAAGGCCAACGCAAAACATGCAGTCTCAGACTGGATGGAAATTGAAAAGGAGAGGGGAATCTCTGTGACTTCCTCTGTTCTTCAGTTTGAATACGATGACTACTGCATCAATATTCTGGACACTCCGGGACATGAGGACTTTTCCGAGGATACCTACCGGACTCTGATGGCTGCAGACTGTGCGGTGATGGTCATTGACGCGTCCAAAGGTGTGGAGGCACAGACGATCAAATTATTTAAAGTGTGTGTCATGAGGCACATTCCTATTTTTACTTTTATCAATAAAATGGACCGGGAGGCAAAAGATACATTTGAACTCCTGGATAATATTGAAAAGGTGCTCGGGATTGACACCTGTCCGGTTAACTGGCCGATCGGATGCGGAAAAGAGTTTAAGGGAGTCTATGAGAGAAACAGCAGAGAGATTCTGGGATTTGAGTCGGTATCTACAGGTGGTTCCAAGGAGGCGAAAGAGACCATCATTTCCATTGATGACGGACAGGCTGAGCAGATGATAGGAGAGGACTTCTACGAAAATCTTATGGAAGAAATTGAACTCCTGGACGGTGCATCCCAGCCTCTCGATATGGAAAAAGTGCATAAGGGAGAACTTTCCCCGGTATTTTTTGGATCTGCGCTGACGAACTTTGGTGTGCAGCCATTCTTGGAGCACTTCCTTCAAATGACCACAGCGCCGCTTCCGAGAGTATCGAAAGGAACAGAGATTGCTCCTGCGGAACATGATTTTTCTGCTTTTGTCTTCAAGATCCAGGCAAATATGAATAAAAACCACAGGGACAGAATCGCATTTATGAGAATATGTTCCGGTAAATTCGAAGCCAACATGGAAGTAAAGCATGTACAGAGCAAAAAGAAAATGCGCCTTTCCCAGCCTCAGCAGATCATGGCGCAGGAAAGGAAGATTGTAGACGAAGCCTACGCCGGAGACATCATCGGTGTGTTCGATCCGGGCATCTTTTCCATCGGGGACACGGTCTGCATGCCGAAAGACGACTTTGAGTATGAGGGGATCCCTACGTTTGCGCCGGAGCATTTTGCCAGGGTCATTCAGCTGGACTCCATGAAGAGAAAGCAGTTTGTCAAAGGGGTGGAACAGATCGCCCAGGAAGGCGCCATCCAGATTTTCCAGGAGCATCAGGCAGGATTTGCGGAAATTATTGTAGGAGTGGTCGGGACACTCCAGTTTGACGTGCTGAAATACCGCCTGGAGAACGAATACAACTGTGAGATCCGTCTGGAGCCGCTTCCGTACCAGGCGATCCGCTGGATTAAGGATGTCCAGACAGACATGAATAAGTTAAAAGGCGTTGCAGAGGTAAAGAAAGTCCGGGATATGAGAGGAAATCCGCTTCTTTTATTTAAAAACGAATGGGGCATCCAATTTGTTCTGGACCGCAACGAAGGGCTGGAACTGGTAGAATTCAGCAAAGAGTAACGAAAAGTGGTTGACAGAATCAGTTTTTAACTGTATGATAGTAAGAGTTGCGAGAAGCAGCAGGAACAAGAAAGAAGAGTATCCACTCTCACCTTAGCACCAGAGTGACTTGGGTTAATATTTAAGAAATTGATTCTATAATCATGCTTGAATGTAAAGTGGATAGTCTGACTATCCACTTATTTTTTATGGAGGTGTAACGTTATTAGCGATTTAATGATCAATGGACAAATCAGAGACAAAGAAGTACGGCTGATCGGAGAAGATGGGTCACAGTTAGGGATTATGTCCGCAAGGGAAGCTCAGAAAAAGGCTGATGAGGCTGAACTGGATTTGGTGAAGATTTCTCCGAAAGCGAAACCGCCTGTGTGCAAGATCATCAATTACGGAAAGTATAAGTATGAACTGGCCCGCAAGGAGAAGGAAGCGAAGAAAAAGCAGAAGACCGTTGAGGTAAAAGAGGTTCGGATGTCTCCGAACATTGATACAAATGATCTGAATACAAAAATCAGCCATGCCAGAAAGTTTTTGTCTAAGGGTGCCCGTGTTAAAGTAACGCTTCGTTTCAGAGGAAGAGAACTTGCTCATGTAAATTCCAGCAAGGGAATCCTTGATGAGTTTGCAAAAGCTTTAGATGACGTAGCGACCGTTGATAAACGTCCTAAATTTGAAGGCAGAAGTATGATTATGTTTTTAGCACCTAAGAACTAGTGCCAGGAAGAAAGAAGAAAGTACAAGGAGGAAATTATCATGCCAAAAGTAAAGACATGTAGAGCAGCAGCAAAAAGATTTAAAAAGACAGGAACAGGAAAATTAAAAAGAAATAAGGCATATAAGAGCCATATCTTAACAAAAAAATCTCCTAAGAGAAAGAGAAATCTTAGAAAATCTGCAGTGACAGATTCTACAAACGCAAAAGTAATGAAGAAGATTTTACCGTATTTATAAGATAGAATATTGAAGGAGGTACTATAAGAAATGGCAAGAATCAAAGGCGGAATGAACGCAAGAAAGAAACATAATAAAGTATTAAAGCTGGCAAAGGGTTACAGAGGTGCCAGATCAAAACAGTATAGAGTTGCAAAACAGTCTGTTATGAGAGCTCTCACATCTTCTTACGCAGGAAGAAAACAGAGAAAACGCCAGTTCAGACAGTTATGGATCGCACGTATCAACGCAGCTGCAAGAATGAACGGTTTATCTTACAGCAAATTTATGCACGGATTAAAGTTAGCTGAAGTTGACATCAACAGAAAGATGCTTTCTGAGATGGCAATCAGCAATCCGGAAGCATTTACAGCATTAGTTGATGTTGCAAAGGGAAAACTGGCTTAAGATATTTTTGGGAGTGTCCCAAAGCTTATATAAACCTCCAAACTGATGTAAGTAAAATTACACAGTTTGGAGGTTTTATTATTAGAAAGTATGTTTATTCTAAGTTTCTCTCAAAGAAATCAAGAAATTCTTCTTTTGTTTTCAAGAATCTGGAATCGTTTAAGTTAGCACCGCTATATAAAAGTTCATTGATCAGACGAAATAACATTGTACGCTCTTCTAATCGAAAAGCAGCCAAAATGACAATACGTGTTTTATGAGAATTGATTTTGATGCGATGTTCTAATGTTGCTATAGAAAGTACGGTTTTTGAACTTGCTTTCATTGAATAAGCTATTGTTACACTAGGCTGTAATGAGAAAGACAAAATAGATTCTCTCTGCAGAACGTCCGCTAAATAGTTTTCTGATACATATCTATTTTCTGAAAAATCGGAGAATAAAAGTTCAATTATGTATTTCCAATCTTGAGTGTCAATTCTCTCGTGCCAACATCCATTTTCCAATAAGTCTAAAGAGCTGGGGAGTGAATCATCATAAAATTGATGAATTTGTTGGTTGATAATATGAGTATTAACGTTGTTCTGATCTTCAATCGTAAAAAAGGGTGAAATAGAGATACAATGACAGTCTGTGTCATTCGTAATTTCTTTTCCGGAAGTATTTAAAATCAAGTCTGTATCTGAAAAATCAAAGGTATCTTTCATATGAATTGGCAATAATTCAGTAATCTCTAAATAATCTTTAAACTTATCTAATATTCGATACTTTAAATCCCAGATGGAAGGCAAATTTAAATGGCACATGACAACAGTTTTTTGTTTTGGAACTGTATAATTATAATAGCGTAAAGCTCCGGCAATGCAGAATGCCAGATATAATATTTCAGTTTCATTCAAATAGCGCTGATAATAACTGTGTGCTAATTCCTGAACACTGTAAGCGATTTCTAATTCAATTAAAATGTTGGATCGTACCGCATTTACCTGTAAAGAAATCTCATTAAAATAATGCAGCGGCAAACTTAAATAGCGAAAATGCTGTAAAATTGTAATATAAAAATCCTCGTTTGCAGAAAAATCAATATGGAAATTCTGTTGGATTTGTTTAATATAAGCATCAGTAAGTTTAAGAATGGATGGGTCAAAATACTGGTCAACAGTTTTGAATGTCAATTTTTTCGCATCTAATAATCGTGCACAGGAGATTATTAGATAAATGTCTTTTCGATCTTCTGTCCCAAAAGAACAATTCAGCTTTTTTTCAAGGGAGTTTAATAAACAATTGGCAGGATGAAGAATCTCTGAGTCAACATAGGTAAGTTCCATTTTTTCTGTCACAGGGTGATTTGAAATAATGCGATAGTACATAATTGCAATAGCTAAATTAAGTTTAATCATGTTGATATCTTCTACAATAATATGGTATTTTGCCAAATAATAATTCGTTTCCTGGATGATGAGACGAAGTATTTTTGCATCAAGATAAAAATTTTCGGAGTACATTGTTCCTGTTGAGCTGTAATTCCAGTGATCGGATAATAAGTGATTCAGAATATAACGTTTTTTTCGTTCATTTTCTTCAAAAGAAATAAACGTCTTATTTCTGATTAATTTAATATATGGATCTTTTTGTGTGAAAGATGCACGTAATTCTTTTAAATCATGTTCTAAAGTTGTCCTGCTGACAAACATTTCTTCTTCAAAATCATATAAATTTAAGTTGCTTTCTGCTAAGCACAGACGAAAAGCAAGATGGCGGACACGTTCCTCTTTTGATAAAAAAGAAGTGGTCATATGTAGAAGCTGCTTCAATTCCTTTTCGCAGTCTGCTTTCAATAAATATCCCCATCGGCGTTTTGACAAAATACAGATAGATGTATTTTTTAATGAATCATTGATTTCGATAATATCATGTCGAATTGTTCTTGAAGATACGTGCAAGTGTTCCGCCAATTCTTCTCCGGTTGTGTAAGTTGTACGAAGCTGTAAAAAATGGATGAGCTGCCGCTGCCGGAGAGAAAGAGATAATGTATCCATAGTAACCTCCCAATTAGAAAATTTGTTATTTCTATTGTATCAAATATAAGAAATATTACAAAAAAATTTCCTTAATAAAACGGAAAAAGCGTGTTTGAGGCAAAGAAAAGATTAGCATACAATGAAATTACAAAATAAAGGAGGAAACAAAAATGAAATATGAAAAAATAAGGAAACAGGTATTAGAAGCGATTTTACAGGCAGTAGAACAAGGATTGATTAATGGTACATCAGGAAACATCGCATTAAGAGATGATGAAGATGATGTTGTGGCAATCACACCAAGCGGAGTTGCATATGGAACAATGAAACCAGAGGACATTGCCATTGTTGACCTAAACGGAAAATGGATGGATGGCCCATACAAACCATCATCAGAAGTACCAATGCATACAGCGGTTCTTAGAGCGAGGCCGGATGTAAAAGCGACAGTTCATACACATGCAATGTTTGCAACTATTATGGCAATGGGTGATGAATCATTAAGACCAATTACACCGCCTCAATGTGAGTTTACACCGGTTCATGTTGTTCCTTTTACCATGCCGGGCAGTGATGATGCAGCGAATAAAGTTGCAGAAGCACTGGGAGAGGATGGAAGATCAGTTTTAATTAAAAATCATGGAATGTTTTGTTGTGGAAAAGACATGAAGTCAGCCATGGATGCCACAATTTATACAGAAGAAATGGCAGTAACAACATACTATGCAAAAGTTCTTGGAAATTACGAGCCAATGCCGGAAGCAGGGGAAAAGAAGATGAAAGAATTAATTGCAGCGGATAAAGCAGTGTAAAGATAGTGATGGAGGCATTTAGATGGCGGAAAAATTTTATGTAAGCAGTGATATTATATTTGGAAAAGATGCGGCAAAAGAGTTGCCGGGAATATTGAAAGAGTACGAAGCTAAGAGTGTAATGGTTGTATACGACAGCGGAGTAAAGGCCGCAGGGATTGCAGAAAAGATTTTAGAGCAAATTGAAAAAGCAGATGTAAAAGTAACAGTTTTTGATGGAGTGATTCCAAACCCCACCAATGAAGCAGTGGAAGAGGCAGCTATGCTTGCAAGAGAAAATGAAATTGATGTTTTTGTTGCTGTTGGAGGCGGAAGCAGTATTGACTTAACAAAGGCAGTTAATATTCTTATGACAAACCCAGGAGAAATCGGACAATATGGTGGAATGGGATTGGTAAAGAATCAGGTTTTACCATTGATTGCAATTCCAACAACAGCCGGAACTTCAAGTGAAATTACGAATGTTGTTGCGCTGACAGATACAAAAGCGGTTTGTAAATACGTTATCATTGATAACAAAATAGCAGCAAATAAAGTAATTGCAGATCCGGAGTTTACAAAAACAATGCCGTCTTCTGTAACGGCAGCAACAGGAATGGATGCGATTACTCATGCAGTAGAAAGCTATATTTCCAATGAAGCAACAGCATTAACAGAATATCATTCACTAAAAGGACTTCAAATTTTCCACGAAAATCTGCCAAAAGTATATGCAAATGGAGAAGATATGGAGGCTAGAGAACAAATGATGTTAGGATGCGTGATTGCGGGATTTGGGTTCTCTAATGCAAATTTAGGTTTGGTGCATGGGATTGCCCATACATTAAGTGCTCATTTTCATTTAGCTCATGGAATGGCAAATGCAGCTGTTTTACCATATGTAATGGAATACAATGCAGACAGTTGTCCGGAAAAAATGGTAAAAATGGCAGAAGCCATTGGATTATCTCTTTCAGGGAATATACAAAAAGATCAATATTTGTTATCAGAAGAGCTGCTGAAATTGACAAAACAGTTAGGGATTAAGACTTTGTCAGAACAGGGGATTGAGAACAAAGACTTTGATATGCTGGCGGAGGATGTATTAAAAGAACCTGTTCTTGGATTCAATCCAAAACAAAACATAACAAAGCAAGATATTCTAAATATTCTGAAGAAGGCTTTTTAAAAAAGAGGAGAAAATATGAAACGAAAATGTGAAGGGAAAAAGCAATATCCACATTTGTTTTCTCCATTGCGCATTGGCAATATTAAAATGAAAAATCGAATTATCTGTGCACCGACAAGTCCCAGCATGATTGATTTGAATGGACATTTTACACCAGAAATGATTGCTTATTTAGAAGAAAAAGCAATGGGTGGTGCCGGCGTTGTTACATATGGAGAAGCAATTATACACTCTAAAACAGGGAAATCCCATAATAAGCAATTACAATTAGATGCATTTGGGGTCAGACAGGGGATGAATGAGGCGGCAAGGGCAATTCACAATGCAGGTGCATATGCCAATATTCAGTTATCACATGGCGGAAAATATGGCGGATTAGCCAGTGTTGGAGGGAATGTTGCAACTTGCGAAACTGCGTATGGTCCAAGTTATGAAATGACACCAATGGGAGAAGTCCATGAAATGCCGAGAACGTTGATTTATGAAATTATTAAATCTTATGGAGAAGCGGCCAGATTATGTAAAGAAACAGGATTTGATATGGTGCAGGTGCATGCGGCGCATGGGTGGCTGTTTTCACAATTTTTATCTCCGGTTATGAACCAAAGAAAAGATGAATTTGGCGGTTCCTTAGAGAACCGTGCAAGATTTTTCCTAATGGCAGTAGATGCCGTAAGAAAAGCGGTAGGACCACATTTTCCGATTGAAGCAAGAATTTCAGGTGATGATTTTACGGACAATGGATTGGGATTAGAAGATTGTGTTAAAGTGGCTCAAATGATTGATGATAAGGTTGATCTAATTAATGTTTCATGCGGAAATCATGAAGATCCGGATATGTTTTGCCGTACTCATCCCTCTGCTTTCTATCCACGCGGAGTCAATGTCTATTTGGCAGCACAAATAAAAAAACATGTAAATACGCCGGTGGCATGTGTAGGATCACTGAATGACCCTGCCCAAATGGAAGATATAATTGCAGCCGGACAGGCGGATGCGGTTGAGTTAGGCCGTGCAAGTCTGGCAGATCCTTATTTGCCAAAGAAAGCATATGAAGGAAGAGCAGAAGACATTACACCATGTTTAAGATGCTATGAATGTTTTGGGGCAACAGGCGAATTAGAAATGGTCAAATGTGCAGTTAATCCAATTATGGGAGAACAGTTGGCAGCAAAGCTTCATAAATCAACTGCGGATATTATGAAAAGTGTTCTGGTTGTTGGCGGCGGCCCGGCAGGAATGGAAGCTGCGATAACATTAGCCAATAGAGGGCATCAGGTTACACTTGCTGAAAAATCAGAGAAGCTGGGAGGAAATTTACATCCGGCAGGAGCAGCTTATTTTAAAGAAGATATTTTAAAATTAATTAAAGTATTAGAACGCCGTGTGAAAGAAGCTGATATAGAGGTTATTTTAAATACTGAAGTAACGCCTGAATATGTGAAAGAACGAAATCCGGATGTATTAATGATTGCCATTGGTGCCAAAGAAAGCCGGCCGCCAATCAAAGGAATTGATGGAGAAAATGTCATTATGGCAATTGATGCGGAACTTCATCCGGAAAAATTAGGATCAAAAATCGTCATTATGGGAGGAGGCCTTGTAGGTGCAGAAGGTGCTGTTGGATTTCACCATGAAGGAAAAGAAGTCAGTATTATAGAGATGAAATCGGAAATAGCAGAGGAAGTGAATTCGTTTTATCGAGGAGGATTGATGCCTGAGGTTGAAAAATCAGCAGCTTGTTATACTGATACAATGGTGAAAGAAATTACATCATCAGGAGTAAAATGTGAAAAAGACGGAAATGAAATTTTTATTGAAGCAGATAGTATCGTCTGTGCACTTGGATTTATATCTCCATATGATGAAGTTGATCAATTTGATGGAGTCGTAGAAGAAACATATGTAATCGGAGACTGCAGAAAAGTAGGAAAGATATATGATGCAGTTAACACGGGTTATTATACAGCACTGCGTGTATAAATGAGGACAGAAAGGAAATGAAGATGAAAAAGAAATTAGTATTATGTACACAATTACCAGAGAAACGATTAGAAGAAATTGAGCAATATTGTGATGTAACCGTTGCAGGAGAACTGAAACACGGAAAAGGAAATGTCACAGAAGAGATGACACGTGAAGAATGTGACGGATACGAAATTGTTGTTTTAGGAGATGAGAATGCCGGAACAGATACCCTTAATCAGTGGATTAGTTCCGGGATGAAGTTTATTGGAGTTGCAAAAGGAACGCCAGTCACTGTTGACAACGAAGTATTAAAAGCAGCAAATATTCCACTATCTTATACACCAGGAAGAAATCGTGTAGCTGTTGCAGAATATAATATCGGACTGATGTTAGCGGCGGCAAGAAAACTGACATTAAGTGCAGCAGGACTTCAAAAAGGAGAACATCTTGGAGAGAAAATGTCAGATATTTATGATGTTCCAGATGTAAAAAATGTAATTTGGGGACCATTAGATGAAAATCATCCTTACACAGACTATGGAATTGGCTTTGAATTATATGGAAAGAAATTAGGAGTTGCCGGTTACGGAGCAATTGGACGGGAAGTAGCTGTAAGGGCAAAAGCCTTTGGTATGGAGATTTTAGCATATGATCCATATTTATCAGCTGATAAAATTGAAGCAGACGGATGTAAAGCTGTAGATCTAGATACAATGTTAAAAGAAAGTGATATGATTAGTATTCATCTGCCGGTTGTGGATTCAACAAAAGGAATCGTAAATAAAGATTGGTTCTCAAAAATGAAACCAACAGCAATTATTGTTAATACTGCAAGAGCTGCTGTTATTGATCAAAAGGATTTTGTAGAGGCACTGGAAACAGGTATAATCGGCGGAGCTGCGATTGATGTCTATTGGAAAGAACCTGTTCCGTCAAATCATCCGTTACTTTCTATGAGAAATGTTGTTTGCACACCGCATATGGCAGGTCTCACAACCGATGTTGATCATTGGTCTGGAGAAATGATGTCACAGGAAGTTTTAGCATATTTAAAAGATGAAGACAGGAAATATATTTGGAAACGCTGAGAAAGGATAAAAATATGGGAAATAATAAAAATAAAACATTAATAGCTGCCGGATTATTGGTAATGTCATTAACAATGGCCTGTAATAGTGCATTGGCACCAATCCTTGCAGAAATCGGAAAGTTCTTTCCGAACGCTAGTGACACATCAATACAAATCGTATTACAGATTATTAATTTAATCTGTTTACCGGGAATGTTGCTGGAACCATATTTAGAGCCGCACATTACGAAGAAAAATATTGGTATTATTGGTACAATCCTTATGTTAGCTGGAGCATTGCTGCCACAGGTATTGAATACAGAACTATGGATGTTATATGCTGCCAGCGGAATTATCGGATTGGGATTATCCTTTGTGGTAGTTGTTAGTTCATCTTTAATTTCAGATTATTTTACGGGGCTTGACAAATCAAGAGTTATGGGATTCCAATCCATTTTTGTCAGTATCGGTGGAGCATTGATTGCCAAAGGTTCTGGAATGTTTACAGCAATGGCAGGATGGAGAAGAGGATATCTGGTATTTTTAATCTGTATTCCGATTGTTCTGATTGTTTTAGCAACTGTGCCAAAAGGTGAGGTTACAAAGCAAGAGGAGAAGAAGGAAAAAGCAGGAATCTCAAAAGAAATGGTCTATTTTGGACTTTTATGTTTGGTAACAGGCATCTTTGTAGCAACTTTTAACTCAAATATTTCAATGTACATAGATCGAAAAGGAATCGGAGATGCAAGCACAGCAGGAACAGTTGCTTCTATTATGCAGATTGTAGGGATTGCAGGAGGATTAGTCTTAGGATCTGTTGTAAAGCGTTTAAGACGATTTACTATTGGCGGAGCAATTCTTATGATGGCGTTGGGAACAGCGATGGTTGGATTCTCAACAAGTTTACCAGTTGTGTGTGCAGGAGCTTTAATTACGGGTCTTGGTTTTGCAATTCGGAATCCGGGAGCTGTTACATTTGCCGCAAATATGGTACCGGCAGTTCAGGCATCTTTGGCGATTGCAATCGTATCAGCTTCATATAATGTTGGAAACTTTGTATCAGCATATGTAGTAAATCCTGCAGCCAATATGTTAGGTAGTGATATTTCAAATCGATTTTTATTGTCAGCTGCGGCACTGGCTGTTATTGGAATTATAGCATGTATAAAAGCGCCAACTACAGATGCACAGGCGTTAGATTCACAAGAATAGAAAACTCTGTACGTCGGATGGGATGGAGGAAATGCAGTGATAAAAGTAGAGAATTACCTATTGGGAATGGATTGTGGAACAACGAATATAAAAGCAATTATCATAGGTGAAGACGGAAAAATAATTGCAGAAGCAAGCCGGCCAAGTAAATTTATGATTCCAAAACCTAATATGCAGGAACAAGATGCCAATGAATGGTGGGAAAATACAAAAGAAATCTTTCACTCGCTTGCGGAACAGGCGGGGGAAGAAATAACAAATAAAATTCGTGGAATCTCTATCAGTTCACATACGGTCAGTATGCTGCCAATTGATGCAGATGGAAATCCGGTGCGAAATGCGATGACATATCAAGATAATCGTTCATCAAAAGAGTTAGATACAATTTTACAGAAGATTGGAGAAGAAGAATTTATTCAAATTGTGGGCGGACAGCCGTCAGTATCATTTTTACCAAGCAAAATTCTTTGGTTTAAAAACAATGAGCCGGACCTTTTTGCTCAAACACAATGTTTCTTACAGGCCAGTTCCTTCATTAATTTTAAATTAACAAGAAAATTGACGATGGATGTGGATCAGGCATCAAGAACACAGTGTTTAGACATCAACACCATGAAATGGTCAGATAAAGTTGGCGATGTGTTAGGAATCAATTTGAATGAATATCTTCCGCAGCCGGTACCAGTTGACGATATTATCGGATTTGTTACGGACGATGCGGCAAGAGAAACGGGATTAGTTCCAGGAATTCCGGTTGTAGCCGGATGCAGTGATGCAATGGCATCCATGTATGCGTTAGGATTGAGCCGTTTAGGAGATGCAGGAGAATCATCCGGAACGAGTTCTCTGGTTTTTGTTGGAAGTGCAAATCAAAGTAAACCGGATGTACCAGTTGTTACAAAACCATGTGCAGTTGATGGAATGCCCTGGATTTTTGACGCCCCAATTACAACGACAGGAGCAGCGATTAAATGGTTTATTGATACAATGGCAGCAGAAGAAAGGTTATATTGTCAACAACATAATTTAAATATTTATAACTATTTAAATGAATTAGCATTAGAATCAAAACCTGGTTCAAACGGATTGTTCTTCTTCCCTTATTTATTGGGTGAAAGAGCCCCTATATGGGATGAAGCAGCAAGAGGCATGTTTATCGGAATGGGAATCAATACAACGAGAAGTGATATCATTCGTTCTATCTTTGAAGGAACAGCATTTGCCTTAAGAAATGTCATGGAAACGGTTAAGGAATCAGGCGGAGAAGCAAATATATTAAGAATTTGCGGCGGCGGAGCTAAAAGTTATACATGGTCCCAGATTAAAGCTTCAATGTTAAATATACCAGTGTATTTGTTAGATGAAGCCTCAGGAGATGTTCCTGTCGGAGATGCTTTGATCGTTGGGTATAAAGTGGGTGTATTTGAGGATTTATCAAAAGCAGTAGAGCAATTAATCAAAGTAAACGACATTGTTCGTCCGAAAGAGGATTGGAGCCGGGTTTATGATCAATTATATCCTTACTATGTAAATATGTATCAGTCATTAAAAGATAATTTAAAATCGTTAAAGGAAACAATGGAATATATATATTAATAAATTCCGTCTTTTGATGCATCTAAAATCAATGATTGAAACGGTTAAGAAACTCAAATGTAATATTTATATGTTACAGAGGAGGAAAAATGAAGGACAAAAAAATATCTATAAAAGAAAGTTTTAATCTTGGAAAAGGCTGGCATCTTATGATTTTTGCAATTTTAGCCATGCTGGTTACAAACGCAGGCGTTAATGATGGATTAAATGTTGCACTGCCGGCGATTGCGAAAGGTGCGGGCCTTGACTATGAAGTCTGCTTAGCAATGGGAACTGTTGCAGGATTTGTCGGGGTAGCAATGATGCTGGTTATTGCGAAATTTCGTGATCGCTTTGGCGGACGAAAAGTAAGTGCAGTTTTATTTATCATTTTTGGGCTGACATTTTATTTTTTGTTTTTAAGAGCAGCCAATATTGTTATGTATGCACTTTCTCAATGTATCATGGTTAGTTGTGGACAAGGTTGTTTTTATCTTTGTACGGGTCCTATGCAATCAGATTGGTTTCCCAGGAAACGGGGTGTTGTCAATGGGATTAGCACCATCGGAGCCAATATTGGAACGGCAGTTTTAGCACCATTGATGACATTTTTATTAGGACGGGCAGAATATAAAGTTAGTTTATCTGTTTTTGCGGCGGCAGCAGTTGTATTAGGAATATACGCATTTGTTACTTTAAGAGATAATCCAATGGATGCAGGCATGTATCCGGATAATGTATCGAAAGAAAAATATGAAACGGAATATAAAGATATATCAGACAAAGATGACTATGTCAGCGATTGGACTATTTCTAAAATGCTGAAATGTAAAGAAGTATGGATTGCGGCAATTGTACCAGGATTTATTACATTAGGATTACTCGGAATTATTACACAATTTGTACAGCGGAATGTGTATTTGGGACTGTCAACAGATATGGCAGTTGGAGCAATGACTGTAGCTGGATTAATTGGGATTATAGGCAGTTATGGAATTGGATATATCGATACAAAAATAGGTACAAAAAAGGCTTGTATGATTTACTGCGGAGTGTTTGCGTTTGGGATTTTATTAAATCTATTAGCAAGTTTTTGGCCCCCGTTAGTATATGCTTCCATTTTTATTGTTGGTTTCTCCTTGGGAGGAAGTACTAATATGTCATTATCATTTCCGGCATCTATCTTTGGTGTGTTGGATTATCCAAAAGTAAATGGTGTGATTTTTCCAATTAATTATTGTATTGGATGTCTTAATTTTGTTGTAAATGCGGTTGTTATGAAATTGACGGGAAGCTTAACCGGGGCATATATTGTTTTCTTTTGTTTGTTTTTGGTTAACATTCTAATTGTAGCAGCAACAGAGGAAGGGAAATGGGATAAATTGAAACATCCGGAATTAATAAATGGAGGGGAAAAGAAACAATAGAAGATTACATAAGTTTAAAGGAAATAAAAGGAGCCAGTTTAAATAATGTGACAGCGGCTGCCATCTTTCTCCACAATGTTACAAAATATGATTAAATATTACGAATATATTACGAAAATATTTAAAAAGTATTGACATAGGGGCTGTGCGTGTTATAATAGCACCTGTAGCAACAAAGTTAACAATTTTGTAACATTTAGAATTTGAGGAGGAAACATGATTATCAAGAAGATGAAACTGTCTGCCGCAGTTGTGGCCATGGCAGGTATGATATTGACATCGGCTCCTGTAAATGCGGCGCCAAAAGAGACAGCAAAGCCGGCAGCGGAGGACCAGAAAAAAGAAAACAACCAGGCGCAGAGCAAGTATGCAGATAAAGTAGTTGCGAAAGTAAAGAGCTCCTCTACTTTGAACATAAGAAAGAAGCCGAATACAGATTCCAAGATTTTAGGAAAAATGAAAAGAGGAGCACTTGGAACGATTGTAAAAAAAGGCACAGAATGGACGAAGGTGAAATCCGGAGATGTGACCGGGTATGTGAAAAATGACTATCTTGTCTTTGAAGATGATATACAGGCTTTTGCAGAAAAAAATATAAAGAAGGTAGCAAAAGTTACAACAGAGACTCTCAGAGTCAGGGAAAAAGCTTCTAAGGATGCTGATGTTGTGACATTAATCTCCGAGGATGAAACTTATAAGGTGAAGAAACAGAACAGCGACTGGGCAAAGGTAAAAGTCGATGGTGAAACCGGATATGTTTCAAAAGATTATGTAGATGTAAAATATAAATTTAAAAAAGCAAAATCTATGAAGCAGATAAAGGCGGAACGTCAGGCAAAGCTGGAAGCACAAAGGAAAGCCCGGGAAGCTCGGGAACAGCAGTCTGTTCAGAGTTCTGTCCAGTCCTCAGGAAGCAGTTCCGCAGACACACAGAGCACTGGCAGCAGCCAGAGCAGGAAATCAATTCCGGCATCTGCAGGCGTTTCAGGAACATCCACAGGCAAAAGAGTAGCAAACTACGCACTGCAGTTTGTGGGGAACCCGTACCGCTACGGCGGAAACAGTCTCACGAACGGAATCGACTGTTCCGGATTTACACAGCAGGTTCTGGCCAAGTTCGGATACAGCATCAGCAGAACATCCAGCTCACAGGCCTCTGAAGGAGTCGCAGTTTCCACAAGCAATCTCCGTGCAGGAGATCTGGTCTTCTACGGAAGCGGAGGAGGCATCAACCACGTAGCCCTTTATATCGGCGGCGGACAGGTTGTGCACGCAAGTAATTCAGCTCCTTATCCAAAAGGAGGGATCAAAGTCTCAAATGCGTTCTATCGGACTCCTGTATGTGCAAGAAGGATCATCCAGTAACAAAAGAATATCTAAAATTAAAATCCCGGAGACTTCAGTTTCTGGGATTTTTAGATTTATTAAAAAAGTCTGAAATCAGCTCTGAGAGTTGCAAAATTATGACAGCCGATGTATCATGGGTAATATATAAGGGGGTATTATCGTGAGTAAAGCTTTAAGAAAGGCCGCAGGCATTTTGTGTATGGTCGTTCTTACTCTGAGCGTGTCGGTACCGGCATACGCCGTAGAACCGGACAAAGCAAAGGAGACTGCTGAGACTTCATCATCCAGTGCTTCAGAAACAGAGACAGAGGCGACTACAGAAGAACAGACGGCAGCACAGGAGCCCAAACCTACAACGGCTTCAGAAAAGACTGCCACAGAGAAAAAGGGGGACAAAGCAAAGACAGAAAAAGTACATAACAAGAAGAAAAAATCTAAGAAGAAATCAAAAAAGAAAAAAGATAAGAAGAAAGACAAAGAAAAGAAAATCGTTGCTCCGGAAGATGCTGTTTCCGTCAGATCAGAGACAGCCTTTGCCAGAGAGGAAAAATTAAAAAGACAGCTCCTGAAGGAAGAAAGCCTGGAGCAGAGTCTCCTTCATGCGGATAAGTTAAAGGAAGAGATCCAGAAGTTTTATCAGGCGCTGAATGAGCAGAGCGGCAGTGTAGCGATTCCGGGTGTAGTGGCATTGACCGGGGTGAAGAAGGACGGGAATGACACTCAGATCGGTCACAGAGTCAATCATTTGCTGCTGGAACTGTCAGTAAAGACCAAAAACGGTTATCTCAAAGACATCGCAGAAAATTATAATTTTGATGTGGCCGGTGAAATGAAGGTGGCGGATGTCATCGAAGATGAGGAGACGATCCAGTTAAAGCAGTATCTGGACCAGCAGATTTTAAACTGTGACAAAACACAGGAGCAGAGGCTGAGAGAACTGAAAAAAAGCAGGAAAAAGATAAGGACACTGAAGAAGCAGATCAAAGAGCTGAAGGCGGATGAGCCCCGTGTATTTGATCCAATGAATCTTCTGAAGAAAAGCAACCTGTCAGTAGAAGAGATTCGCCTGATGCTGAAGGGATCTGCCTTAGAGGAAGAGGCTCCGGCATTTTATAAATGTGAGAAGAAATATGGGGTCAATGCAGTCGTGGTGATGGGTATTGCAATCCATGAGAGCGCATGGGGGACCAGCAGACGTGCCAGAGAGGACCACAACCTCACAGGCTACGGGGTCACATCTGACAGCGCCAAAGGCATCAATGCACCGACAAAGGAAGAGAATCTTCTGATGACTGCTAAACTGCTGAAAGAAAAGTATCTCGTTAAGGGAGGGGCTTATTACCACGGCCCCACAGTAAAAGGAGTCAATCAGTGTTACTGTGTCGGGAACACATGGGCAGGCTATGTGACCAACCGATGCTATGAGATCATGAAAAGATTATAAAAATCCTGAGGAATCATCGTCGAAGGGACGGTATTTTATACGCCACCCTTCGACGACTTTTTTTGCCCATTTTTCCCTTCGCCTGTATTGGTACAATGACAGGCAAAAGGAAAAAAAGATGAGAAAAGTACACAGAAGCCAGAACTTAAATAAGTATTTTTTGTCCATAAAAACCACCTTCTTAAACTGTATAAATAATTTTTATTTATATAAGCTATTCTAACAAAAACAAATAACGGAGACAATAGAGACAGGAAAATGTACTGTAAAAATAAAAAATATTTATGGAAACCGGAGTTTGCTGCTTCCGATTCATAAATATATAAGAAGTGGAGTAGTGTATGAAAATGAATTATGAAGCGCTGGGACGGAAAATAAAAGAAGTGAGAAGAAAACAGAACATGACTCAGGAATATTTAGCTGAGAAAGTTGATCTGTCGGTCAGTCATATTTCAAATATTGAAACGGCAAAGACAAAAGTCTCACTTCCCACGCTGGTTGAAATCAGCAATGCATTGGGAGTTTCTGTGGACTATCTGCTGATGGACAGTTATCACTCACCGGAAATGAAAGAGGATGTTTTTGTGAAAGAACTTGACGCGGTGATCGAAAACTGCGGGCCGAGAGATAAAAAGATTGTTCTGGAGATTTCCAGAAAGCTTGCGGAACTGTTAGACGGTGAATAGAAAGATGGATGGGCAGAGACAGAAATGCCCATCCTTTTTCTAACCTTTTGTGCTGTCCAATGTTCTTATAAAGTCAAATAATAAAAGCGTGACCAAAAAAGAGTGCACTTGAGGGCAGAAAGAAAGGATGAAGAACAATGAAAAAGAAATGGATGAGATGTCTGGCAGCAGTTTCTCTGATCGTGACCATGGGAGCCGGCACAGGGGCTGTGCCGCAGGCTCATGAGGAGGAAATGGCTGGAAAATCCGGGGGGGGGTATTTCTGAAATTCAGACATTAGCCCCAGAGACTGAACAGGAGACGACGGAAGAAAAAGGGACCGAAGCGGCATCGACAGAAATGCCCAAAGTCAGAGGAACCGAAACGACAGAACGGCAGGAGACGGGCTCAACGCAGAGGAAGGCAAAAAAGCCGGTGAAGAAGAAAATGCTGTCAGAGAATGGGCAGACACTGCTCGATGTGAGTCAGGGAGATATCCGCATCACAGAGAATGGTGCCACCGGGGGCGGCCTTTCACAGGATGAGACATGCCTAAATCCGAAAGGATATTGGATCACAGGTACGACAACTTCCAATAACATTGAAGTGCTGGAAGGAGTAGAGACAGATATAACCTTGGATAATGTCAGCATCACTATTGGGAAAGTGAATACAACTACGTCCAAGTGGGACTGTATCAATGTCTCCCATGCAGACGTCACAATCAACTTGATCGGGGAGAACCGGCTGATCTGCAATTCGGGGAGCTCGGCGGACGGATTTTCAGGCAGCACAGGAGCCGCGCTGGCGAAGGACGGAATGGATGGGACACTGACAATACAGTGTGAGAATGCAGGGATAGAAGGCCATCGCTGCAATAGTTCCTGTGGGTCACTTCTTGCCGAAGGAAATCCAGATATATGGCATGTAGGCGCTATCGGCAGTACTTTGAGAAATATTGCGGATAAGAAAAACTGCGGATTTTCTAATCTGACAATCAAAGGCGGAAATATTGAGGCATATGCCGGACTGCATACGGCAGGGATTGGATCTGCCTGTGTTTCGGAAAGCGGTGGGGGAGGATATACAAGCAATATCCGTATTTCCGGAGGGAATATCAAAGGGACCGGAACAGATAAGGGTTCCGGGATCGGATCAGGCTATGGAAATACAGTAGACGGGATCTATATTTCGGGCGGTTATGTAGAAGAGCAGGGAGGAGCCAATGCTCCGGGGATCGGAGCAAGCTATGGCGGCGGAAACATGGATACAAAAAATATCCAGGTTAGCGGAGGAGATACGGTGGTCGTTGCCATAGGCGATGAGGCGACAAGTATGCCTGGTATCGGATCCGCAGGAGGCAATGATAAAGTATCCAATGTAACAGCGGCACCGGATTTCGGATATCAGGGATATATCCAGGACGGGACGTCCCTTACTGATTACACCTTTGTGGATGGGACCCCGTTTCAAGAGAACACCGCGATTGAGGTCGGAAAGTTTTATACGAAGGTCTATTTCGGGCTATTCCGTGACACCAATCAGATCGAAAAGGATACGAAAGAACAGATCGGTGCCAACCATGTGATCAGTAAGACTGGAGGGGAAGCATTTACCAAAGAACAGTTAAAGGGCTTAACGAAGGTCACAGGAAAGCAGGAAAACGGGACGGATTTTTCGATGGATGATCTGCGGTTTGAATTCCCGGAGCAGATCGAGGCCATCAACAAGGCGAAAGCAGAGAAAAAACTGGGGGAATATCCGCTGGTGTTTACGACGCCCAACGGGACAAAGACGACAGTCAAAGTCTGCTTAAAGGCCGAGGGAACGGATGCCGCGAAGGTGGACCCGGAACATCTGGAGGTTACGATCGGAGCCAACAGCTTTTCCAAAGAGACCGGAGGCCTTGCACTGACGGCAGACGATGTGCGGACTCTGTCTTCGGTACAGGGAAAGGATGCTGAGGGGACCACCTATAAAGATGAGCATCTGATTCCGAATGAGAAGGAACTGAAAACGATCAACGACGCAAAGACTGCGGGAAAAGCCGGGAAGTTTGAGCTGACCTTTACCTCGCCGGATAAAAAGAGCGTAAAGATCATTGTAAGCCTCCATGGAGAGTATGATGAGATCGTGCAGGATGCGGACAGCGGAGAGATGATCAAAGCCAAACATATCATAAGTAAAACAAGCGGAGCGCCATTTACAAAAGAGCAGCTAAAGGAACTGAGCAGAGTCAAGGCGGTCACAGGCGATGACAGTGTGATCGAAACGGATCTGATCACCTTTCCGAAGCAGGAACAGATCGAGAAGCTGAACGAGGCAAAAGCATCCAAAAAGACCGGGGAGTTTGAACTGACGTTTGCAGCTCCTGACGGGACAGAGGCAACGGTCACAGTCTATCTGACAGAGGAAGGGCTTGACGGGGCAGCCCAGGGAAGCGGGAAGCCAAGCTGCGGGGCAGACAGTGTGAGCCATCCGACCGGAGGAAACAGTTTTGGAGAGGAAGAACTGACGGAGCTTTGCAGGGCCAGAGGGAAAGATGAAAACGGAGACAACGCGGTCTTAAAGATCGATGAGGAACAGCTTTTGAAACTGAACCGGGCAAAGGCGGCGGGAAAGACCGGCTCCTTTGATGTGACATTCTCCATGGAGGCTGGACCCAGGGTGAAAGTGGCGGTTGCGTTGACCGGAGAACACACGGTAACGTTTGATACGGACGGAGGGCAGTTACAGGAGGGAAAGAAGCGAGCCAGCCGGAGGAACCGAAGAAGGCCGGATATCTTTTTGAGGGCTGGTATTACACCGATGCGGAGGGAAACGAAGTGAAATGGGACTTTAATACGCCGGTGCATGAGAATCTGACCCTGAAGGCAAAATGGAAAAAGAAAGCGGAAGGAACCACGTCGAAAGAGGAGACGACAACTGCGGCAAAGAAACCGAAGAAAGAAAAAGAAAAGAAGCCGAAGAAGAAAACCAAGACCAGCTGGAACTATAGAGAAGTGGCAGAGCGCAGAGCCCGGAAAAAGACGGGAGAAGGATGGGGAACCGCAGAGGAAGGGACTGCACAGACCGGAGAGGAAAGCAAGATCATGTGGATCATATGCTGTATGTTAGGAGCCGCAGGGATGATGATTGGTGTGGTCAGAAGGAGAAAGAAACAGAGATAAGAGTATCATAAAACAGCTGGGGCGGGAGTCTTAGATGCGAGATTGGACAGTCAATTTTAAATAAATTGGCTGTCTATTTTCATTCACTGCTTGACAAGTTTAAATGTAACTGATATAGTTACATTAAGAAATGTAACAGAAAAAGTTTCAGTTTACAAAAGAGATGGAGGAAACAGCATGAGTATTATAAATATAACAAAAGAAAATTTTCAATCAGAGGTATTAGAAGCAAAAAAAACGGTATTGGTAGACTTCTGGGCACCCTGGTGCGGTTACTGCAGAAGGATCTCCCCTGCTTTAGAACAGATTGGAGAGGACCGGGAAGATTCGGTTCAGATTGGAAAGATCAATATTGATGAGCAGATGGAACTGGCAGAGAGATTTGGAGTGATGACGATTCCTACGATGATTTTATTCAAAGACGGGAAGGCCGGAGAGCCTTTGGTAGCAGCCCAAACAAGGGACCAGATCGAACAGTGGATGCAGGAACAGCAGTAGTTTTTCAATAGTTTCAGGCGTGTATGTAAAAAAGTACAAGAAAAATCAAAAAAAGACTGGATATTTTCTTTGGAATCGTGTATTATTAATCATGCTTGAGACATGCAGAAGTGGCGGAACTGGCAGACGCGCTGTCTTCAGGCGGCAGTGGGATTACTCCCGTGAGAGTTCGAGTCTCTTCTTCTGCATTATAAGTAACGGTTAAGTTCAAATTTAGAACTTAACCGTTTTTTTGTTCTATGGGGACGTTGAAGCGGCCCTGTTCTCTTTGTTCTAATTAATTATTAATCCGGAACCCGGGATGGGGAGTGCCCCTGGAAGTTAAATTCCTGATCCCAATCAAAGTCTGCCGATTCTTCAGAACTTCTTGGCCAATGACGGCACCATTCGGGTACGGCAGGTGTTTCTATCCGGTCAAGGCTTGGTGTATAGGGTTTTAGATCCAGGACCGGGGTATTGTCATTGGCATCGATATAAGCAATCTGGATTTCACCGTTTTGATGATTAACATGAAGAATCTCTGCGGTGCTTAAAGCGATCGGATTGGGGCGGTGGGGAGATCTGGTTGAAAAGATCCCCATTCGTCTGGGACCTTTTTTATAAGGCCTTTCTGTCACCAGAGTATCTCTATCAGAG
>NZ_FR889182.1:0-51715 GCF_000432215.1 Anaerostipes sp. CAG:276 | reverse complement strand
CCATATGACATTGATATGGCTGAAGCCGTCCAAAGCCTCAAGAGCGGGGATAAACGGCGGATCGATCTTAATGAATGTTCCCTTCTCGTCAGTATAAATTTTTCCTATGGACCGAATGTTAAATGATGTCATAAAAGTACCTCCTGTTTTACTGTTTGATTTGATAACAAAATAAATATAGACCCTCACACGATGTGAGGGTCAAGGGAAAATGGAGCATTGGATAAATGGAAAGCAGAAAGCGGCGGTTTTAGAGGAATCTGAATTTCGACGAGAAAGTTTTCAGGATTATGTTCATTCCAGGGGCCGCGGTGTACAATTTGGCGATTCTGGCCCGACATTTGAAACTGTTCATTTTTTTGGAGCCAGCCTGCAAAAGATTGATATGCCCCTGCAATATTTGAAAAAGGTCCATATACCATTGTACAGGCCATGAACGGGACAGGTTCTGTATCCCGAAATATAAAGCCGCCTTTGTTCTCGCTGAAGCTCTGGACAGGAACACACAATTCAACGTCGACATTCTGTTCTTTATATTCTGTATCATGATAGATAGAGAATGCCGCATCATCTGTTATTGCTATATGATGACTGCAGACAAATTCGGACAAGTTTTTCCACAGGTCCCCTTCCGCATAGTAGTCGGGGATTATTTTTCTTATAGAGAGCACCCGGCAGCTGGGGATAGATTTTATTGAAACTTGATAATGCAGTTCGTTTTGACTGTCCAAGAGTTCATGTTTCGCGAGCTCTATTTTTTTCAGCCGTATTTTCTCAATTTCTATAGTATTCAGTATTGCCGTATATTTTTTATCAAGAAGCTCTGTCAAAGAGGTAGGATTTTCGGCATGAAGGGCTTCTTTGATTTCAGAGACCTGGAACCCACTGTCCCGCAAATAGATGATCTTATTTAATACAGGAATCTGTTCCACGGAATACATTCTGTATCCGGTCATTGGATCGATCTGTGCAGGTTTTAAAAGGCCTGTCTGGTCATAGTGTCTGAGCATTCGGACTGTAACCTGCGTGAGCTTGGAAAATTCTCCGATTTTGAACATTATATACGCATCTCCTTTCCCTTTGATTATATTGGATGCGTTTTATTGTATCAACAGAGAGATTTTATTTTAGCAATGGGTTCAAAGAACGGACGGAATATTTTATGGAAAATGCCTACTATGCCCTTATTTACCATGATATATTTTTTACAGAGATCATGATCCGGCAAAGTAGTAAATGAATTCTGTAAACTATGATGTAATATCAGGAGGGAAAATTATGAATCGTTGAGAAGATACTGTTTTAACGGATAAAGGGGCAGCTTTCCACTCTAAGCTGGCAAATGGGCAAACCCTGAAGATTACAAGAGTCATGACAGGGGCAGCCAAAGTCCCGGTGGTAAATCTGCGGCAGCAGACGGGTGTCACAGACGAAGGAAAACAGCGGTTTGAAGAAAGTTACGAGTTTTTCTCCATTATCTCCAGTCGGCTCTGGAAAGGCCTCCTTCCGACAATGGAGAAAAAGTATCGCAGGCGGAACCTTTTTTTGACAGAGGTCCTTCTCCAACAGATATTACGTCCATTTTCCACATGATTGGAGAGAGGCATTCTAAGAGCCAAACGGAAATTATGTGGAAAATATCAAAAACTTATCTCTATAAATTACAGCTGATTTTCTATCTCCCAAAATTTAAAACAGCTCCACAGAGATATCGCTTCTGAAAAGAGGAAACACAGTCCGGACAGTAAGCAAATAAAAATTTTTTTCAATCGTCCCTTGACTCTGACACAGTGATATAGTCTATATTGAAGATGAGCTCAGGAACAACCACATATGTGAGAGGTGTAAATGATGTTAAGAATCGGAGATTTTTCAAAACTGTCAAGAGTCAGCATCCGTATGCTGCGCCATTATGACAAGATCGGACTATTGATACCGGAGTCGGTAGATGAAAGTACTGGATACAGATATTACAGCGAATCCCAGCTTCCGGAGGCAGATACTATACAGGCATTAAGGACTATGGGATTTGGACTGTCTGTTATAGGTGAAATCCTGAATAAATACGAAAATGAGGAAGAGATGGAACAATTCCTGATGATCAAGAGGGAAGAACTTCTTTGTCAGGCTCAGGAAACGGAACAAAAACTCAGACTTCTTGACAATACGATTCAGTGGCTGAGAAAGGATGGAAACTTTATGGATTATAATGTGACGTTAAAAACACTGCCGAAGAGGTATGTAGCCAGTGTGAGACAGGTGATTCCTGCCTACGACTGTGAAGGAATGCTGTGGGAGACACTAAATAAGGAGATTGCGGGGCAGAACGTGAAACCGGAAAATCCAGGCTATGGACTTGCTGTGTTCCATGACAAAGGGTTTAAGGAAAGTGATGTGGATGTGGAAATCCAGGTGTCTGTCGATGGAACCTATCAAGACACGGAGCATGTAAAATTCAAGTATGTGGACGAAATGCAGATAGCATCTGTGACATACAAAGGAAGCTATGACCAGATTACGAGAGTAAATAAGGCGGTAGCGGAATGGATCTGTGAAAACGGGTATGACTTTGACGGGCCGTCGGTCTGCATTTACCATGTGAGTCCGCATGATGCCAGGACACCGGAGGATCTGGTAACAGAAGTATGTTTTCCGGTCAAGAAAAAAGAAGTATAAACAGGCATGGAAAAGGGCACTCCCGGAAAGGGGTGCCCTTTATGTCTCTGGTTATTTGTGAATCTGTGTGCCAGTTTTTCCCATGATTCCGTCCTTTGCTTTTTCCAAAAGAGTGATCATGGCAGTACGTCCTGCCTTAGAACCTGCAAAGTCGATAGCGGCCTGTACTTTCGGAAGCATAGAACCGGGAGCAAAATGTCCTTCCCCGATGTAGCGCTCTGTCTCCTCAATGGTCAGATCGGACAGCCATTGTTCATTTTCTTTGCCGAAATTGATGGCTACTTTCTCCACGGCTGTCAGGATGATCAGCACATCCGCGTCCAGTTCTTTCGCCAGCAGAGCGCTGGCAAAGTCTTTGTCGATGACCGCGCTGGCGCCGGATAAATGGTCGCCTTTTAAAGTCACAGGAATTCCGCCGCCGCCGCAGGTTATCACGACACGTCCGGAGTCCACCAGATTGCGGATAGCCCCAAGCTCTACGATTTCTTTCGGTTTTGGGGAAGCCACGACCCGGCGGTAGCCCCGGCCTGCGTCCTCTTTCATGATATGGCCGTATTCTTTGGCCTGAAAATCCGCGTCTTCTTTGGAGAGGAAGCGGCCAATCGGTTTAGATGGGTTATCGAAGGCCGGATCTTTTTCATCTACCCGGACTTGTGTGATGATCGTTACTACCGGTGTCCGGAGGAACCCTCGCTTCCTCAATTCCTCCCGGATGGCATTCTGGAGATCATATCCGATATAGCCCTGACTCATGGCCACACAGACGGACAGAGGAGTGTTTGGCTGGTTCTCATCTTCCCGGCTTAATGCACTCATGGCGTTGTTGATCATGCCGACCTGGGGACCGTTTCCGTGGACAATGACAACCTCATGGCCGTCTTCAATCAGGTCACAGATAGCTTTGGATGTGGATTTAACGGCAGTCATCTGCTCCGGCAGTGAATCTCCCAGAGCGTTGCCGCCTAAAGCGATGACGATTCTTTTTCTAGTATACATGGGATACCTCCTGAAAATAGAAACCGCCACGAACAAACGTCATTGTCGGAATGTAAGTGGCGGTAAACTAGAAATTAGCAGTTCAGATTATTCAAAGATTCTTGGCTTTTTATTTTCTTCAAGCTTGTTGAGGATAGCCTGAGGATCTTCAAATTTGCTCAGGAAGATCATAGCTGCGATCACATATGGTTTGTAGCTTGCTTCTTTGTAGAGCGGATTGCGGTAACGGTCAAAGACGCTCTCATCCACTTCGCCTTCCTTACAGCTTAAACCGGTGATATCGGCAGGCAGGCAGTGCAGGTAAAGGACTTTTCCGTCCTTAGTTGTTTTCATCAGTTCCTCTGTACATGCCCAGTCTTTATGCTTTGCGTTCTGGGCAAGAAGTTCTTTTTCCAGGCGGTCAATACCGTCAAAATCACCGTTTCCGTAAAGTTCGGTGCGTTCTTCCATAGCTGCGAAAGGAGCCCAGCTCTTTGGATAGACAATGTCGGCATCTTTAAATGCCTCTTCCATGCTGTTGGTCTTTGTGAAAGTTCCGCCGGATTTTTCTGCGTTCTTTCTTGCGACTTCCTCAACTTCCGGCATTACATCGTATCCTTCCGGATGCGCAAGCACTACATCCATGCCCATTCTGGTCATCAGGCCGATGACACCCTGAGGAACGGAGAGGGGCTTTCCGTAA
Source organism: Anaerostipes sp. CAG:276 (assembly GCF_000432215.1). Lineage (NCBI taxonomy): Bacteria > Bacillati > Bacillota > Clostridia > Lachnospirales > Lachnospiraceae > Anaerostipes > Anaerostipes sp. CAG:276. The sequence continues at coordinate 47,361 of NZ_FR889182.1, read as the reverse complement.
GAAGGAGAGTAGGCCCAGGACATGGCTAATTTCTTTCCTTTTAAGTTTTCCACACCGCCGAATTCGTGGATGATATGGAGCATATCTGCCATGCACTGGGTCGGATGGTCAATATCGCACTGGAGATTCACGAGAGTAGGGCGCTGTTCCAGGATTCCGTCTTTATTTCCCTGTTCTACGGAATCAGCCACTTCGTGCATATAAGCATTTCCTTTTCCGATGTACATATCGTCCCGGATTCCGATCACGTCTGCCATGAAGGAGATCATGTTGGCTGTCTCCCGCACAGTTTCACCGTGAGCGATCTGGGATTTTCCTTCATCCAGATCCTGAACTTCAAGTCCGAGTAAGTTGCAGGCAGAGGCAAAGGAGAAACGTGTTCTGGTAGAATTGTCGCGGAACAGAGAGATCCCGAGACCGCTTTCAAATACCTTGGTGGAAATGTTGTTCTCACGCATGAAGCGGAGGGCATCGGCTACCAGCCATACAGCCTCCAGTTCGTCGTCAGTTTTTTCCCAGGTCAGGAAAAAGTCATTCTGGTACATTTCTTTAAAATTCAGCTGGTTTAAGCGGTCGATATAGTCCTGTAATGTATTCATTTTCATAGTAGATTCCTCCTAAAAAATCAAATCTGATCAATGACAGTAAAATGGTTTATTTCTTTTCACAGTAAATGGACGGAAGTGCTGCGTATACAGCGGCGCAGGTCACAAGCTCTGCCTTCCAGGTTTTTTCGTTCGGCGCGTGAGCCTGATCCTCGTGTCCCGGACCGAAACCGATACAAGGGATTCCGAACCGTCCCATGATGGAGACACCGTTGGTGGAGAAGGTCCATTTGTCGATGCGCGGTTCTCCGTATAATCCTTCGTAAGCTTCTGCCATCGCATTGGTCACGTCGTGGTCTTCCGGGATCACCCAGGTAGGGAAGTAGCACTCAGTAGGATAGGTAAGTCCCTTCCATGACGGCCTTGCATACTCATACATTGAAACTTTGGCGCCGTACTTTTTCACATTCGGCAGAGCGCGGATCTCATCCAGACAGCTCTCCCATGTCTCGCCGGCTGTCATGCGGCGGTCCAGAGATACGGAACAGGAGTCTGCAACGGCACAACGGCTCGGAGAGGAGAAGAAGATCTCTGAGGTGGTCACGGTGCCGCGTCCTAAGAAGCGTGCTTCTTTCCACTGATCATTGAACTTCTCATCCAGCATTTTTACGAGACCTTTGATCTCGGTTCCGTCCTCAGCGTCATTTTCATTGAGGGCACGCACATCCTGAAGGATATCCGCCATTTTGTAGATCGCGTTGTCGCCGCGTTCCGGGGCAGAACCGTGACAGGAGACTCCGTCCACATCGATGCGGATCTCCATACGCCCTCTCTGGCCGCGGTAAATGCCGCCGTCAGTCGGCTCTGTGGAGACGACGAATTCCGGACGGACTTTGTCTTCATTGACGATGTACTGCCAGCAGAGGCCGTCGCAGTCTTCTTCCTGGACGGTTCCGGTTACAAGGACCGTATACTTGTCGCTGAGCATGCCTAAATCTTTCATGATCTTTGCGCCGTAAACAGCGGAGACGATGCCGCCCAGCTGATCGGAAGTACCTCGTCCGCCGATCTCTGTCTCGGACTCAAAGCCCTCATAGGGATCGAACTCCCAGTTATCAAGATTTCCCACACCTACAGTGTCTATGTGGGCGTCATATCCGATGAGTGTTTCACCGGTTCCCATATATCCGAGGACATTGCCCATCGGATCGATCTCCACCTTGTCAAATCCAAGTTTTTTCATTTCTTCGGCGATCCTGTTGACATGAGCTTCCTCATCGCAGCTTTCCCCTGGGAATTTTACGATATCCCTCAGGAATTTTGTCATATCTGCTTCGTAGTTTTGTGCGGCTTCTTTGATCTTATTAAAATCCATTCTAAATATCCTCCTAAATGCTTTGAGATTTCAGGTTCTTATTGATCTTTTCCTTCCCAGACGATCTGTTTGTAGCGGTCCGGGTCTGTGTCTCCTTCGGTTGAGAAGAGGAGAACTTTTGAGTCACGGTCTAGTTCTAAATGCTCACGGAGATCTTTATATTCCTCCATGGTCATGAGGCTTGCAAGGAGTCCGAAAGGAGCTGCGCCGGATTCCCCGGAGATAACCTGCGGGTCTCCCTTCAGCGGAGCGGAGAGCATCCGCATTCCTTTTCGGGCTACCCAGTCGGGACAGGCAGTGAAAGTATCCACATGGTTTTTTAAAATATCCCAGGAGAGGGTATTCGGTTCCCCGCAGGCAAGCCCGGCCATGATGGTCGGCATATCACCGTCCACGATCTGGATGCTTCCGTCTTTTTTTGCGGCACCTTTGTAGAGGCAGGCAGCTGATTCGGCTTCCACTACGATGACTTTCGGCGGGTTTTCCGGATAACGGTTGGCAAAGTAGCCCTGGACTGCTCCGGCCAGAGATCCGACGCCGGCCTGGATGAACACATGGGTAGGCCGTCCGCAGCCGTCTTCAGAAAGCTGTTCGTCGGCTTCCATTGCCATGGTTCCGTAGCCCTGCATGATCCATGAAGGGATCTCCTCGTATCCATCCCATGCTGTGTCCTGTACGACTACGCCGTGAGGTGTCTCTTTTGCGGCGGCGGCAGCCATGCGGACACATTCATCGTAGTTGACTTCCTCTATGGTAGCCTGGGCATTCTCGTCTAAAATGTTCTGAAGACGGGTCTTTGTGGAGCCTTTCGGCATAAAGACAACGGCTTTCTGTCCCAGTTTATTTGCAGCCCATGCGACGCCTCTTCCGTGGTTTCCGTCTGTTGCGGTAAAGAAGGTTGCCTGACCGAATTCTTTTTTCAGCGCTTCGGAAGTGAGAACATTATAAGGAAGGTCTTCTACCTTTTTTCCTGTTTCTTTTGCTATGTAGCGGGCCATGGAAAAGGACCCTCCGAGGACTTTGAATGCATTCAGCCCAAAACGGTAGGACTCATCCTTAACATAAATACTGTCAAGTCCCAGATAACCCGCCATTTGGTCCAGACTGGCCAGCGGTGTTTTGCTGTACTGAGGGAAGCTTTCATGGAACGTTCTGGCTTTCTTTATCTCATCCAGTGCCATGATGCTTAAATGCCGGTCATCGGTTTCAGGCATTTCATTGACTGCCCATTTGATTGTTTCCATATAGATCTAATCCTCCTTTATTTGTTGACGTCGATGTAGCTGTATAAAGTAAACTTTGAGATGCCAAAGTACTTGGCGACTTTATCACCGGATTTTGTAATCAGAAAGGCTCCGGCATCATTTAAAAACTGAATGGCCTTTACTTTCTCTTCCTTGTTCATAAGGGCAGCGGGTTTTCCAACCAGAGTGACAGACTGTTCGATCAGACTGTCCAGCAGGTCGTGTACATTTCCCACGATAGCGGTAGGCTCATCCTTTTTCTGTTCCTCCACATGCATCAGAGACTGAAGGGAAGCGTCGATCATTAAAAGAGCGCTGATATCGTAATTGATGGCCACGATATAGTGTACTTTTCCGTCATCCCCTTTTACAAAGGTTGTTGTGGATTTTAATATTTTGCCGTCGGATGTCTTAATCTGATATGCGTAGTGGTCCTTGATGTCTTCCGGATGTTTGTGAAGTGTCTCTAAAACGACCGCGGAAGGGCCGTCTCCTAATTTCCGGTTTGTGACGTGTCCGTTTTCGATGTGTACGATGGTATGTTCCATATCCTTACTTGTAAGGTCATGAATAATGACTTCGCAGTCCCTGCCGAACTGCATGGCGATCGTATGCGCCATTTGCTTTAATAGTTCCAGCTCCGGATTCATATTGATCACTCCTTTTCTGAGTGTTTTGGTTGCCTGATAAGTTAATCATAGCACGTTTTTTTAGGATTGCAATAAAAAAATACAAAAATTTTTAGATGTCACAAAAATATTTTGTATACATGCTCCGGAACGGTTGTTTTTTAAATTTTAGGATGCTATATTTAGATTATCGAAAGAGTACCTGCACAAAGAATAGGAGGTCAATTTATGTTAATTGTCGGGAACGGAAGAATGATCACAAGAGATGTCAGCTGCCCATTTTTAGAGGACGGCGCTGTTGTGATGGACAAAAATAAGATCATAGAAGTCGGCCAAACAGAGGACATAAGAAAGGCATATAAAGAGGCGGAGTATATTGATGCGAAGAAAGGCGTCATTATGCCCGCCTTCATTAATACCCATGAGCACATATACAGCGCCATGGCCAGAGGACTTTCCATTGACGGATACGATCCGAAAGGCTTTTTAGACATCTTAGACGGCATGTGGTGGACTATAGACCGGAATCTATCGGAGGAACAGATCTTACAGAGCGCCAGGGCTACCTACATTGACAGCATTAAAAACGGTGTGACGACGGTATTCGACCACCATGCCAGCTTCGGCAGCATTACGGACAGTCTCTTTATTATAGAAGAAGCGGCAAAAGAACTGGGAGTGAGAAGCTGTCTGTGCTATGAAGTTTCCGACAGGGACGGAATGGACAAAGCAAAGGAAGCGGTTATGGAAAATGCAAGGTTCATTCAGCATACTCTGAAGGATGATACAGACATGATTGCCGGCATGATGGGAATGCATGCGTCTTTTACCATCTCCGATGAGACGATGGAACTGGCGGCGGCCAACAAGCCGGAGGAAGTGGGATACCATATCCATGTGGCAGAGGGCATCGAGGACCTTCATCACTGTTTGAAGCACTACGGAAAAAGGATCATCGACCGGCTGATGGACTGCGGAGTACTGGGAGAGAAGACTCTGCTCGGACACTGTATTTATGTAAATGAGCATGAGATGGATCTGATCAGGGATACGGACACGATGGTCGTCCACAATCCGGAATCCAACATGGGAAATGCCTGCGGCTGCCCTCCGACGATGAGGATGGTACAGAAGGGAATCCTTGCCGGACTTGGAACCGACGGCTATACCCATGATATGACAGAATCTTATAAGGTGGCAAATTTACTGCATAAACATTCTCTGTGCGATCCGAATACCGCATGGGCGGAAGTGCCGCAGATGCTTTTTGAAAACAATGCAAAGATCGCGGGCAGGTATTTTAAGTCCCCGCTTGGAGTTCTTAAAAAAGGTGCGGCCGCAGATGTCATCATCGCTGACTACGATCCGCTGACACCGATGAATGAAAGCAATGTAAACGGGCATATCCTGTTTGGTATGACCGGAAGAAATGTAGTGACTACCATCGGAAACGGAAAGGTTCTGATGAAAGACCGCAGGCTCCTGGTGGCCGATGAAGCCCAGGCCATGGCAAAATGCAGAGAAGAGGCAAAGAAACTGGCCGATACGATCAATAACCGATAGGAGGATGAATTTATGAGTGATATTATGACGTCAGTTCCCTTTCGAAAGCTCCTTGACTGGGTGCTGAGAGAAAAGGAAGAGAAGGGAACAATCTTTGGTGTCCGCAGGCCTTACGAGGCTGATCCGTCTGAGACCGTACAAATTTTCGGACGGAAACTGGAGACACAGATCGGACCGGCGGCGGGACCCCACACACAGCTTGCCCAGAACATCGCGGCAGCTTACGTGGCGGGCAGCAGATTTTTTGAACTTAAAACCGTACAGATCATGGACGGAGAAGAACTGTCTGCCTGTGTCAATAAACCGTGTATACTTGCAGAGGATGAGGGATATAACTGTGAATGGTCCACAGAGCTCTATGTGCCCCAGGCGATGGAAGAATACATAAAGGCGTGGTTTTTGCTGCATATTATTTCAAAAGAATACGGTCTCGGTGCTGCGGACGGATTCCAGTTTAACATCAGTGTGGGCTATGACCTGGCAGGCATCAAGTCTGAAAAGATCAACACCTTTATCGACACGATGACGGAGGCAAAAGACAGCAGTATTTTCAAAGAATGTATGAGGGAAGCCAAGCTTATGGCAAAACGGCTTCACAATGTCACTGAGGAAGATATTGAAGCTATTCCGTCCGATATATGCAATTCTGCGACGATTTCGACTCTTCACGGATGTCCTCCCCAGGAGATTGAAAGCATCGCCGACTACCTATTAAAAGAAAAAGGCCTGCATACCTTTATCAAATGCAACCCGACACTGCTCGGGTATGAATTTGCCAGAAAGACCATGGACGGCATGGGCTATGACTACATGGTGTTCGGGGACTTTCATTTTAAGGACGATTTACAGTATGAGGATGCGGTGCCGATGCTCACAAGGCTTATGAAGCTGGCGGATGAAAAGAACCTGGAATTTGGGGTGAAGATTACCAACACTTTCCCGGTGGATGTGAAAGAAAACCAGCTTCCGAGCGGGGAGATGTATATGTCAGGAAAGGCATTATTTCCACTGTCTATTTCCCTGGCAGCAAAGCTGTCTGAAGAGTTTAGAGGAAAATTAAGGATTTCTTATTCCGGAGGCGCGGATGCCTATAATATTGCAGAAATCGTGGGGGCAGGAATATGGCCGGTCACGGTGGCCACTACTCTGCTGAAGCCGGGCGGTTACCAGCGGCTTTCTCAGATGGCGGAGAAGCTTCAGGAACGCGGAGTCATGCTTCCGTTCAAAGGCGTTGACGTGAATGCGGTTTCAGAGCTTGCCGTGAAGGCCAGGACAGATAAGCACCATGTAAAAGCCGCAAAGCCGCTTCCTTCCAGGAAAATGAAACAGCCGGTTCCGCTCTTGGACTGTTATGTGGCGCCTTGTAAGGAGGGATGCCCGATTCATCAGGATATTACGGCATACATGCCGCTGACCGACGAAGGAAAATACAAAGAGGCGCTGGAAGTCATCATGGAGAGAAACCCTCTTCCGTTTATCACAGGAACCATCTGTGCCCATAACTGCATGAGCAAATGTACGAGAAATTTTTATGAGGAACCTGTACATATCAGAGACAATAAACTGAAGGCAGCCATGGGAGGTTATGAAGATGTCCTGAACTCTTTGAATCCGGCAGAAAAGAACGGCAAAAAAGCCGCTGTTATCGGAGGCGGACCGGCCGGCATGGCGTGTGCGTATTACCTTGCGAAGGCAGGAACGGAAGTAACCTTGTACGAGAAGACAGATTCTTTGGGCGGCGTGGTGCGCCATGTGATTCCGGAGTTCCGGATTCCGGCTGCATCTGTGGAGAAAGACGCTTCCTTCCTTCGAAAACTCGGCGTTGACATACAGCTGAACGTAGAGATTGAAAATGCACAGGCATTGAGGAAGCAGGGATATGACGCGGTAATTCTGGCTGTGGGGGCATCCAAACCGGGAGAACTCTCACTGGAAAAAGGCGGCGTGATCAATGCGCTGGAATTCCTGAAAGAGTTTAAAGAAAAAGACGGGGATGTGATGATCGGAAAGAACGTTGCAGTGATCGGCGGCGGAAATACTGCTATGGACACGGCACGGGCGGCGAAGCGGACAAAGGGCGTGGAGCACGTCTATCTGGTCTATAGAAGGACGAAACGGTATATGCCTGCCGATGAAGAAGAACTCTTGATGGCTGTGGAAGACGGTGTGGAATTTAAGGAACTTTTGTCACCGGTACTCCTGGAAGACGGAGAACTGGTCTGTAAGGTTATGGAACTTTCCGACCCGGATAAGACAGGACGGAGAAGTGTGAAGAGTATCGGTAAGCGCACAGGAATACCGGCGGATACGGTGATCGCCGCGGTGGGAGAACAGGTGCCTTCAGATTTTTATCAGGAAAACGGAATTCAGGTGGACAGCAGGGGAAGGGCAAAGACCGACCCGGAAACGCTGATGACCAGCCAGGAAGGCATTTACGTGATCGGAGACGGACTCTGCGGCCCGGCTACGGTAGTCGAAGGCATGAGAGATGCCATGCTTGCGGCTTCTGACATTCTCGGATCTTCAGTTTCCAGAGGAAACGACAATCCTGCGCAAAAGTCAGACTGCTGTGAGAAGAAAGGAATACTGAAGGATTCAAAGGAAGAAGAAAACCAGAGCAAAAGATGTCTCGGCTGCGATGTTGTATGTGAAAACTGCGTGGATGTCTGTCCGAACCGGGCCAATGTATCCATCCATGTGCCGGGATTCGAAAAAGACCAGGTCGTTCATATCGACTATATGTGCAATGAGTGCGGGAATTGCAGGAGCTTCTGCCCGTACGACAGTGCGCCTTATCTGGATAAATTTACTCTGTTTGCCAATGAAAAGGATATGGAAAACAGTAAAAATGACGGATTTTTTGTACTGGACCGTGAAGAAAAGAAATGTCTGGTAAGGTATCTGGGAGAAACAATGACAGTGAACTTGGAGGATGAGAGTTCTGCAGTGACAGAAGGTTTGAGAAGGCTGATGACCGTCATCTGTGAAGACTACGCATTTTATCTGCTTTAGTCTGCGGTCCGGAACGGGGAGTCCGGCAAAGCGGGCTGTTGAGCGGACAGCAGGGAGATAGTAGATATGTTTGATAGTTTTAAGAGTAAGACAGGAGTAAAAGAGCTGTTTTTGACCGATGGGAAGCCGCCGTACAAACAGGCGCTCCCTCTGGCTCTGCAGCATGTAGTGGCGATGATCGTGGGATGTGTCACACCGGCCATCATCGTAGCCGGGATCGCATTATCAAGAGGTGAGATCTCACCTGAGGATAAGATCGTCCTTGTACAGGGCGCGCTGATCGTCGCTGCGGTGGCGACGCTTTTGCAGCTTATTTCGTTAAAAAACAAAGTAGGGTCCGGCCTGCCTGTCATCATGGGTGTCAGTTTTGCATATCTGGCAACCATGCAGGCGGTAGTCCAGGAATTTGATCTGGCTACACTGTTCGGCGCACAGCTGACCGGCGGAATCGTTGCAGTCATCGTAGGTATTTTTATCAAAAGAATCCGTTCTTTATTTCCGCCGATCGTGACGGGAACGGTAGTATTTACTATCGGGCTTTCCCTATATCCGGTAGCGGTGGGATATATGGCAGGAGGCACCGGATCAAAGGATTACGGCAGTGTTAAGAACTGGGCGGTAGCCCTGATCACGCTGGCGGTAGTCGTGGGACTGAGCCATTTTACGAAAGGATTTTTGAAACTTTCCGCGATCCTGATCGGTATCTGTGTCGGATATGTGATCGCCGTCATTCTCGGAATGGTGGACTTCAGTCCGGTCCTCTCGGCGTCCTGGGTGCAGCTTCCGAGGCCCCTTCATTTCGGGATCAAGTTTGAGCCCTCTTCCATGATTACCATGTCGATCCTGTTTGTCGTGAACTCGGTGCAGGCCATCGGGGATCTGACGGCCACAACACAGGGAGGCCTGGGCAGAGAACCTTCGGACCGGGAACTCTCCGGAGGCATCATCGGAAACGGACTGGGCAGCCTGTTCGGTGCGCTGTTCGGCGGCCTTCCCACAGCTACCTTCAGCCAGAATGTAGGAATCGTGGGAACCACGAAGGTTGTGACGAAGAGAGTATTTTATCTGGCGTCAGGGATCATTCTGGCAGCAGGACTGCTTCCGAAGATCGCGTCTCTGCTGACCACGATCCCTCAGTGTGTATTGGGAGGGGCGACCATATCTGTATTTGCCTCTATTGCCATGACAGGAGTGAAACTGATAGCAAAAGCCGGGCTCAACAACCGGAATACGGCGATCGTCGGTCTTGGAGTGGCTGTCGGAATGGGCATTACACTGGCTCCGGATTCTCTTTCACTGTTTCCGTCATGGGTCATGATGGTTTTCGGAAAATCAGCGGTTGTACTGGCGACCCTGATCACAGTTGTACTGAACCTGATCATTCCGCAGGAGGAAGAAAAAGTGAGGGTCCGCAGGAGGATTCCTCTGAAATTTACGGTCAAAGAAAAGAATTTCAAGAACCTTAAGTCGCTGTAAGATGTGACGGGAATGGAGGGATAGGTATGTTCCGATGTATGGTCAATAAAAAAGAATATGTTGTGGAAAAGGACCAGAAACTGATCCGTTTTTTGAGAGACGAACTGAAGCTTAAATCTGTCAAAGACGGGTGCAGCCAGGGAGCCTGCGGCACCTGTACGGTGCTGGTGGACGGGAAGGCTGTGAAAGCCTGCATCCCGATGATGTCAAAGATGGACGGCAAAGAGATCCTCACGGTGGAAGGTATTCCCGAGGAGGAAAAAGAGGTTTTCGTCTATGCATTCGGGGAGGCGGGGGCCGTCCAGTGCGGTTTTTGTATTCCGGGAATGGTCATCTGCGCCAAGGGTCTCCTGGATGTAAATTTGAATCCGACGAGGAAGGAGATTGCTTTCGCACTCAGGAATAACATCTGCCGCTGCACCGGATATAAAAAGATCATGGATGCGGTGGAACTTGCGGCCAGACTTTTCCGGGAGAGAAAGAAGATTCCGAAGGAGAACGGACAGTGGAAGGTGGGAGAGAGAGTCCATCGGCTGGATGTGAGAGAAAAGGTACTGGGTACCGGGGAGTATACGGATGACATCGAGATGGAAGGCATGCTTTTTGCAAGCGCCGTCCGCTCGGAATATGCCAGGGCAAAGGTACTGTCTGTCGATGGCTCAAAGGCCCTTGCCGTTCCCGGTGTGAAGGCCGTGATCACGGCAAAGGATATCCCGGGGAATGTCCGGACCGGACATCTGAAACGGGACTGGTATGTACTGATTCCGGAAGGTACAACGACAAAATATCTGGGAGATTCCATTGCCCTCGTGGTGGCTGAGAGCGAGGAGGCGTTAGCTGAGGGGAAAAAACTGGTGAGGGTCGAATATGAAGAACTCACTCCGGTGAAGAACCCTTACGAAGCCATGAGAGACGATGCGCCCCTCGTGCACAGTGACGGCAACCTCCTGGCAAGAGAATACGTATGCCGGGGGAATGCAGAGGAAGCCATTAAAAATTCCAGACATGTGATCAGCAAAAAGTTTCATACTCCGTGGACAGAACATGCATTTCTGGAACCGGAGTGCGCAGTGGCTTTTCCATATAAAGAAGATGGAGTGAAAGTTTACTCCTCGGATCAGGGGGTGTATGATACCCAGAGAGAATGCTATGAAATGCTCGGCATTTCGCCGGAAAAGGTGTATGTGGAAAATAAGCTGGTGGGCGGCGGTTTTGGAGGAAAAGAAGATATGACGGTCCAGCACCATGCGGCATTGGCTGCCTACCTTTTAAAAAGACCCGTGAAGGTGAAACTAACCAGAGACGAGAGCATTCTGATCCATCCGAAGCGTCACCCTATGGATATGGAATTTACCATGGGATGTGACGATAATGGAATCATTCAGGGAGTGAAGGCAAGTATCATCTCTGACACCGGAGCCTATGCGTCCCTCGGGGGACCCGTGCTTCAGAGGGCCTGTACCCATGCGGCAGGTCCGTACAATTACCAGAATTTTGAGATCGAAGGCCGGGCGTACTATACAAACAATCCACCGGCAGGCGCGTTCCGGGGGTTTGGCGTGACCCAGAGCTGTTTCGGGCTGGAGATGGTTCTGACACTGATGGCGGAGAAAGTGGGAATTTCCCCGTGGGAGATCCGCTACCGCAACGCCATACGGCCGGGACAGGAACTTCCCAACGGACAGATTGTGGATGACTCCACAGGACTGGCAGAGACATTGGAGGCAGTAAAAGACGTTATCGACGAGTATCCGGACGCAGGCATCGCCTGTGCCATGAAGAACGCCGGAGTCGGCGTGGGCATCCCGGACACCGGACGATGTATTTTGAAGGTGATTAGTGGGAAACTTCATATAAGAAGCGGTGCATCCTGTATCGGACAGGGACTTGGGACTGTTTTGGTCCAGGTAGTCGGAGAAGAGACCGGACTGTCCGGAGATGATATCGTCTATGAGGCTTCCAACTCCATCTTGGCTCCCGATTCCGGGACGACTTCCGGTTCCAGGCAGACGCTGGTCACCGGTGAGGCGGTAAGGAGGGCATGCGCTCTCTACAACGAAGCGGTCAGGGGAAAGAACATCACGGATCTGGAGGGACAGGAATTCTATGGGGAATATCTGGCAGAGACCGATCCGATGGGAAGCGATAAGAAAAATCCGGTGTCCCACGTGGCTTACGGATATGCCACTCAGGTCTGTGTGCTGAATGAGGACGGAACGATCAAAAAGATGGTGGCGGCCCATGATGTGGGGAAAGCCATCAACCCTCTCTCGGTGGAAGGGCAGATCGAAGGCGGTGTGGTGATGTCCCTTGGATTTGCGCTGACCGAACAGTATCCGATCGATGAAAAGCTGAAGCCGACGGCAAAATACGGAACCCTGGGACTTTTCAGGGCAGATAAAGTGCCGGAGGTGGAGAGCCGGATCGTAGAGAAAGCAGGCCTTCCGGTTGCATGCGGAGCCATCGGAGTCGGAGAGATCACGTCCATCCCAACGGCACCGGCTGTGGCCTCTGCGTATTATAAAAAGAATGGTATATTTGAGCAGAAACTTCCGCTTAAGAACACACCATATGCAAGAAAAAAGAAATCATGATCATATAAAAAGGAGGCGGTTTTCGATGAAATACTTATTGAAAAACGGGACATTTGTGTCCGGAGACCAGATGAAGAAAGCCGACGTTCTGATTGAAAATGAGAAAATAGCAAAGACAGGACCGGATCTTAATGATCCGGAGGCCGTTGTTATCGATGTGACCGGGAAACTTTTGTTTCCCGGTTTCATTGACGCTCACACCCATTTTCAGCTGGAAGTCGCAGGGACAGTGACGGCAGATAATTTTGACACAGGGACCAGGGCGGCCATAAAGGGAGGCACTACGACGGTCATTGATTTTGCCACCCAGTATAAAGGCGAAACGCTGGAGAAGGCACTCGAAAACTGGCATATGCGGGCGGACGGCAGAAGTTCCTGTGATTATTCCTTCCACATGGCAATTTCCGACTGGAATGAGCAGACGGCTGAGTCTATGGAGCATATGATGGAAGAAGGGATCACATCGTTTAAACTTTATATGACGTACCAGGACATGATCCTAAATGACCATGATATTTTTATGGCGCTCAGGAAAATGAAAGAGATCGGCGGCATTACAGGCGTCCACTGTGAAAACGCAGGAATGATCGATGCGCTGACAGAAGAGGCGAAAAAGAGAGGGGATTTGGGAGCCGATGCCCATCCGAGGGTAAGGCCTGACGGGGCGGAAGCGGAGGCAGTCAACCGGCTGCTGGCAATCGCAAAAGAGGTGGATATTCCGGTGATCGTCGTCCATCTCACATGCAGGGAGGCGCTCGATGTCATCGAGAGGGCGAGAAACAGCGGACAGACGGTGTTTGCGGAGACCTGCCCCCAGTATCTGCTGCTGGATGAGTCTTTTTATGAGCGCAGAGAAGATGGAAGAAATTATGTCTGTTCCCCGCCTTTAAGGAAGAAGGAACACCAGGAAGTACTCTGGGAAGGACTGAGGACGGGAAAAATTCAGACAGTGTCCACGGATCACTGCAGTTTTACGGTGGAACAGAAGAATATGGGAAAGGATGATTTTACCAGAATTCCAAATGGGATGCCGGGGGTGGAAACCAGAGCCGTTTTACTTTATACTTATGGAGTGGGCTCAGGCAGGCTGACACCCCAGCAGATGTGCCGGGTGCTGTCAGAGAACCCTGCGAAGCTTTACGGACTTTATCCAGAGAAAGGCTGTATCATCGAAGGAAGCGATGCGGATATCGCTGTGCTTGATCCAGAGGGTGAAGATATCATCACTGCCCGGACACAGGAACAGAATGTGGATTATGCCCCGTTTGAGGGGATAAAAATAAAGGGAACCATCGATAAAGTTTTCCTGCGAGGCTGCCTTGTGACCGATGGAGGAAAAGTTGTGAAAGAAAAACAAGGAAAATTTATAAAGAGAGGACCTCATATGTTATGAAGCCAATCGTTGTAAGAGGCGGCGGGGACATTGCCACCGGGACCATTTATCAGCTGAGCAGGGCAGGATATCCGGTCCTTGTCTTAGAGACAGAACATCCGTCTGCTATCCGCAGGCAGGTGGCATTCTGTGAAGCCGTATATGAAAAAACTGCATCTGTGGAGGGCCTGACCGCTGTGCATGCAGATTCTCTGGAGGAAGCCATGGACATGGTTAATCCGTCAAGACCTGTGGTGCTTGTTGATTCGGAGGGGGATTCTATCAGAGAGATAAAACCCGATGTGGTGGTGGATGCTATTCTTGCAAAAAGAAACCTTGGGACCAGAAGGGATATGGCAAAGCTGACCATTGGATTGGGACCGGGATTTAGCGCAGGCAAAGATGTGGATTATGTGATCGAGACGATGCGGGGCCATAACCTCGGAAGGGTCATCGAAGAAGGTCCTGCCATGGCTGACACAGGCGTTCCCGGCAGGATTATGGGATACGGGAAAGAAAGAGTTATTCACGCTCCGGCAGAAGGAATCCTGTACGGGCGGACCGGGATTGCCGCACAGGTAAAAAAGGACGATGTCATTGCCGTGATCAGAGAAGACGGCGGCACAGAGGTGTCTGTATTCGCATCTCTTGACGGGATCGTCCGGGGAATCATCCGGGACGGCTACCCGGTGAAAAAAGGATTTAAGATCGCGGATATTGATCCCAGGATCGGAGAAAGAGATAACTGTTTTACGATTTCAGATAAGGCAAGGTGCATCGCCGGCAGTGTGCTTCAGCTTATATGTGCCGGTGAGAAAGGACAGCGAAGAAGGTGAGACGATGAAGAAAGTACGGGTTCAGGATGCTGTGGGCATGGTGCTCTGTCATGATATGACAGAAATCGTGCCGGGCAAGTTTAAAGGACGGGCGTTTAAGAAGGGGCATGTAGTGAAGGAAGAGGATATCGAAAAGCTGCTGGATATCGGCAAGCGTTATCTCTATGTCTGGGACCTGGAAAAAGGATATGTCCACGAGGATGATGCGGCGCAGCGGATGGTAAAAGCCGCCGCCGGAGCAAATATCTCTTACGGAGAACCGAAAGAAGGGAAAATTGAGCTCAGGGCATCCTGCCGGGGTGTCTTAAGAATCAATATCGATCTTCTGTACGAGTTAAACGGCTTAAAAGATGTGTGCTTTTCCACCATCCACTCCGGAAAGACAGTGGAAGAGGGAAAGGTTCTGGCAGGCACAAGAGTGATTCCTCTCGTGACAGAGGAAGACATGCTTTTACAGTTTGAGAAACTCTGTGAAGAGAAAGGCCCGCTGATCGAAGTCCTGCCGTTTCGTCATACAAAAATCGGAATCGTGACCACCGGTTCAGAGATCGCTGACGGGCGTATTGAGGATAAGTTTGGTCCGGTGCTTAAAAGAAAAGCAGAAGAACTGGACGGAGAGATCATCGGTCAGGTGTTTCCGGGAGATGAGAAAGAAGAAATCACAAATGCAATCCTTGATTTTATCGGACAGGGTGCGGATATGGTCCAGGTTTCCGGCGGCATGAGTGTGGACCCGGACGACGTGACGCCCTCTGCTATCAGAGACTGCGGCGGCGAGGCGGTCACTTACGGAAGCCCTGTGCTTCCGGGAGCTATGTTTATGCTTTCCTATGTAAAAGGAATTCCGGTTGTTGGACTGCCGGGCTGTGTCATGTACTCGAAGCGCACGGTGTTTGATCTGGCGGTGCCGAGACTTTTGGCCGGGGAAAAGCTTACAAGAGAAGATTTTATAAAAATGGCGCATGGAGGATTTTGCATGCAGTGTGATCCGTGCACTTATCCGGACTGCGGATTTGGAAGGTAGGAGAGATGAACGATTTTTCACATTTTGACACGAACGGCAACGCCGTCATGGTGGACGTGTCAGACAAAGAAAATACAAAAAGAGAAGCGGCTGCACAGGGCAGAATCTTTGTCGGAAAAGAGGTCTATCAAAAGATCAAGACGAAGCAGGTAGAAAAAGGCGATGTACTTTCGGTGGCCAGGATCGCAGGCATTATGGGGGCAAAACAGACCAGCAGTCTGATTCCTATGTGTCATGTACTGCTGATCCATAAATGCAGCGTGAACTTTGAGATGCGGGAAGAAGATTATTCGATCAGGGCCGTCTGTACGGTGAAGACAACGGGAAAGACCGGAGTGGAGATGGAAGCGCTCACAGGGGTGCAGATCGCACTTCTGACCATATATGACATGTGTAAGGCAGTCAGCAAGTCCATGTCTATGGGAGACATTCACCTTCTTGAGAAGTCCGGAGGAAAAAGCGGACCGTTCCGCTATGTTTCGGATAATATGCCAGAAACGGAGGACAGCAGTGGGAAAGATTGAGGCAATCTGTATCAGTGAAAAAAAGGGGACTGTAAAACGTCCGGTAGAAGAAGCACTTCTCGTTGAGGAGTTTGGAATCCGGGGGGATGCCCACGCCGGAAAATGGCACCGGCAGGTCAGTATTCTCGGATATGAGAAAATAAAAGAGTTCAACGAGCAGGGAGGAAAGGTGGAGGACGGAGACTTTGGGGAAAACCTTATCGTATCCGGAATCGATGTGGACGGTCTTGCTGTGGGCGATCGTCTCCTGGCAGGTGAGGTGATTCTGGAAGTGACCCAGAGGGGAAAGGAGTGCCACAGCCACTGCGAGATTTACAAAAGGGTCGGAAAATGCATTATGCCCACAGAGGGCATCTTTCTGAGAGTGGTCCGCGGAGGGACCCTCCGGGCAAATGATGAGATCATAAGAGCATGAGGAGAAGAAATATGGCATACAGAATCGCAGTCATCACGCTGAGTGATAAAGGAGCAGCAGGTGAGCGCCGGGATGAAAGCGGTCCGCTGATTCGAAGGATCACAGAGGAGCAGGGCTATGAAGTGGTTTCGGCTGAAATCCTTCCGGATGGGATAGAACCGCTGAAAGGAAGACTCATAGAGATTTGTGACCAGTACACGGCGGATCTGATCCTGACCACGGGAGGCACCGGATTTTCAGAGCGGGACCTGACGCCGGAAGCCACACTTGAGGCGGCGGAGCGTCTTGCTCCGGGGATCAGCGAAGCCATGCGCCTGGAATCGTTAAAGATTACAAAGAGGGCAATGTTAAGCCGGGGAGTTTCTGTCATAAGGAAGCGCACGCTGATCATAAATCTTCCGGGCAGCCCAAAAGCAGTCAAAGAAAATCTGGAATGTATCCTTCCCACACTTTCCCACGGACTGGGTATCCTGTGCGGAAAAGAATCGGAATGCGGACATCCGGGGAAATAGATATTTGACTGTATACCCTAACATTTGTTATGATAAAAGGACGGGATTATCAATAGTTCCTAAAAATCATGAAAGGATTCGTTATGGGAAAAGTTGCAGTAATTACAGATAGCAACAGCGGAATCACACAGAATCAGGCAGGGGAGTATGGGATCTACGTGCTGCCTATGCCGTTCTATATTGATGAGAAGCTGTATTTTGAGGATATTACCCTGACTCAGGAAGAATTTTATAAGAGACTTGGGGAGGGCGTGGATATCAAGACATCTCAGCCTGCTCCGGGAGATGTGATGGATTTGTGGAACAAGGTGCTGAAAGAATATGATGAGATCGTCCATATCCCTATGTCCAGCGGCCTGAGCAGTTCCTGTGAGACGGCTCACATGCTGGCAGAGGACTTTGACGGCAAAGTCCAGGTAGTGAATAACCAGAGGATTTCTGTCACCCAGAAGCAGTCCGTGCTGGAAGCCAAAAAGATGGCAGAGCAGGGCATGGGTGCGGCCGAGATAAAGAGCATACTGGAAGAACATAAGATGGAGTCATCTATTTTTATAACCGTAGATACATTAAAATATTTAAAGCAGGGGGGAAGGATTACCCCCGCAGCTGCAGCCATCGGCTCTGTTTTGAATATCAAGCCGGTGCTTCAGATTAAGGGAGAAAAGCTGGATGCATTTACGAAGGCAAGAGGGATGAAGCTTGCCAAGAAAAAAATGCTGGAGGCTGTAGATAAGGAACTGAACGAAATGTTTGGCCCGTCTGTGGAAAAAGAAGATGTCAATATTCAGGCCGCCTATACGGGAAGCAGGGAAGAAGCCGCTCTCTGGGCAGAAGAGATCAAAGGACGTTTTCCGGGACATCACTTTGAGATGGACCCGCTCTCTCTGAGCATCGCCTGTCACATAGGCTACGGAGCATTGGCAATCGCATGGACAAAAACTCTTGTATAAATATGAAACAGGAGGTATGAAATGAAAGATACAGTCAAAGATTTAAAGGAAAGAAGAAGCATAAAAAAGTATCAGGACAGACAAATCGAGGAGGAGGACCTTCAGGAGATTCTGAGGGCTGGGATGAACGCACCCACCGGCATGGGAATGCAGTCACCGGTCATGGCGGTCATACAGGACAAAGAAACGATTTCAAAATTGTCGAAGATGAATGCGAAATTCCTGGGAAATGAATCAATCGATCCTTTTTACGGAGCTCCGACGGTGATCGTTGTTTTGGCAGACAAAAACCGGCCCACATATGTGGAAGACGGCAGTCTCGTGATGGGAAATCTGATGAACGCTGCACACGCGCTGGGAATCGGTTCCTGCTGGATTCACCGGGCGAAGCAGGAGTTTGAGAGCGAAGAAGGCAGGGAACTCCTGAGACAATGGGGAATTGAAGGAGATTATGCCGGCATCGGCCACTGCATTCTGGGATACCAGGACGGAGAGACACCGAAGGCAAAACCCCGGAAGGAACATTACATTTACAGAGTTTGAACATAAAACAAAAAAGACGCTTTTTGACGGCCCGTTTTATAGTAGGCATCAGAAAGCGTCTTTTTTGTTCTATTATTTTCCTATCCCGTTTAAGAGGGCGGTAAAATCATCTTCCGGCATAGGCTTATAGAAATAGTAACCCTGAATCGTGTCGCAGCCGATATTTTTTAGAAAATCTACCTGCTCTTTATGTTCGATTCCCTCTGCTACGGTCCTTATTTGTAATTCCTTTACCATCGAAATAATTCCCCGGATGACGGTTAAATCTTTTTTGGAATCCGGGCTGCTGACAAAAAACAGGGAGTCCAGTTTCAATACATCGATCGGGATGTCCTTCAGCATGCTGAGAGAAGAGTAGCCTTTTCCGAAGTCATCCATGGCACAGAGAAATCCGTGTTCGTGAAGCTTCGCGATGATCTCCAGGAAATATTCTGTGTTCTCGAAACACGCTGATTCCGTGAACTCGATCTCCAGCAGACCGTCAGGGATCTGATATTCTTCTTTAATGGAAGAATAAATTCGTACAAAATCCGGATTATAAAACTGGATCTTAGAAACATTCACAGAGACCGGGATGACGGGGAGGCCGGATTTCAGCCGGTTTTGCATCAGAATACATACTTCCCGGAACACATACTGGTCCAGTGTGCTGATCAGAAAATTCTTTTCAAGCACCGGAATAAAGGAGGCAGGAGAAATCACCCGTCCGCTCTTATCCTGCCAGCGCACCAGGGCTTCAGCTGAATCAAAAGAGTCAGCTGAAAGGTTTACTTTCGGCTGATAGTAAACGATAAACTCCTTGTTTTTTAACGCATCGCTGAACCGGCTCTGAATGTTGATCTCCGCCACCATCTGTTCCCGGATGCTGTCGGTGTAAAAGGCGTAATGGCGTTCTTCCTGGCCTTTTACCGTCTTCTGGGCAAAATTGGCACGGTCCAGGATGGAATCGATCTCTATGGCAGAAGGCACATCTTTGACACAGCATATACCGCCGTAGATGGTAAGGCTGTAATGTTCTTTGGAGTCCATGGCGAAAGCACGGATACGGCTGTCCACGGCTTTTTGGCGTGCGATGAGCTCTTCCCGGTATTCATACTTCCTTAAAACGACGAATTTATCTCCGGAGATGCGGGCGAATGTCTCACCTTCTGTCATATCTTCCGACAGGAATACGGCATACTGTTTTAATAGAAGGTCGCCGAAATCATAACCAAAAATATCATTGCAGTATTTGAAATTCTGAAAATCCAGATGGAAAAATGCATAATCACACAGAGGGTTGGAAGCCAGGAGATGCTTGGAATCCAGCCGGAACTTTTCAAGATTTGAGGCTTTCGTAAGCGTATCCTGATAGGCGATAGATTCCAGGTTTGTGTTCCTGCGCTCCAGATGAAGCAGTCTTCTGAAATAGATGAGAAGGATGCAGACCCATGTAAAAATCGCCACGGCAGAGAGGGCGATACTCAGCCGCGTAAAATTTTTAATTTGTCCATTTGAATAGTTATCCGCAATAAATACAGTGTCGTTGGCGGTTGCAAAAAAATTTTCACTCAGAGCGAGCAGTCTTTTCGAATCGGCTCCGTCCCGGACCATGTCTATTTCTTTTTTTATCTCGTCCCATTCTTTGGAGAGCTTTTTCAGACTTTTCTTATATGTAGGATCTTCGAGAGGTGTCAGGCCGTATTTTCCTTCACCGGTGGAAAGCTCCGTTAAGATGTCGTCCACATAATCGATCAGGTAATCTTTAGACTGCCGGTTGGACTCCAGTTTGACGATCCTCTGTCCGCATCCGCGCACGATTCCGAGATAGTTGATCAGTTTGCCGTAGCCCTGCATATTTACAATAGAGCGCACAGAAAAAAGACTTGCAAAAATCATCAGCAAGAAAAAGACTGGTATTAACACTCTATTCCAACGTTTCATGAAGTCTCCCCTCTTCATTAGCCAATGCTTTGTCTGTGATATTTCCCAGGACATCCCTTTTTATCTTCTTATCATTATACCGGAAAAGTCCTTCTGTTGTCTATGATTATTAAAAGAAACAGGAAGATCGGTATACTACGATATATGGCTGATATACTCCCGAATCACACCGCAGGAATTCTCAAATTTTTCTTTCTCCTTATCAGTCAGGGATATCTCTATAACCTGTTCAATTCCGTCTTTTCCGATAATACATGGAACTCCCGCATGAATGCCGTATTGTCCATATTCTCCTTCAAGGAGAGGAGAGACCGGAAGGACTTTTTTTGAATCATGGAAGATAGAGCGGACAATCTCTGACAGAGCGATGCCGATACCGAATTCTGTGCTGCCTTTTCCCTCGATCACCTCATGTCCCGCATTGGCAGTCTCCTCTTCGATCTGTACAAGATCCAGTTTTCCATACCGTACCGTATCATCTTTCATCCACTGAAGCAGCGGTTTGCCGGAAATATGGACCGCAGAAAAAGGTATCATCTGTGAATCACCGTGTTCGCCCATGACAAAGGCCTGGATAGAACTGCGGTCCAGGTGCATCTTCTGGGAAAGAATTCTTCTTAACCTGCACGAATCCAGAGAAGTTCCGGTGCTGAAACAGCGGTTTTTCGGAAGGTCCAGCTGTTTTCTCAGATAATCCGCCACGATGTCGGCCGGATTGGAAATGCTGATCAGGATTCCCGGTATATGCAGGCCCTGCATATGAGAGGCGACCTCTTTCATGATGCGGATAGAGTCATCCAGCATATCCAGACGGGTCTGGCCCGGGAGCCTTGAAACACCGGCGGCCATAACGATGACATCCGCATCCTCCACATCCCCATAGTCTCCTGTCCGGACGGTGATCTGATGCGGGAGCAAAGAAACCGCATCGTCAAGGTCCAGCGCCTGGCTGTAAGCCTTTTCTCTGTCAATATCTATGTAAACCAGGTCATCCACTTCACCCCGGTACATGAGGCTGAGCCCGCACATAGTTCCCACGTGCCCCGCTCCGATGATAACGATCTTTCTAAGTTTCAATCCCATAGTCTGTCTCCTTTACAGTATTGCTTTCATGTGATAAAATCGTAGCACTTTCAATTTTAAAAGTCAACGCAGGGGACAGGGGAGATGATCATATGAAACATTGGCAGAACAGGATGCACACGGCCAGGAGAAAATGGGCGGCGGCATTCCCTGTTATTTTTGTGTCCTTATTTATGTTTTTTTCGATATTTCTTCTGTTTGGAATCGGCCAGGTAATCATGGTATCCTTTCTGACCCTTTTATTTCGGACAAAGAGCCAGAAAGATTTTTCCTTACAGGACCTGCTGCACTGCTACGGGATCATGCTCATCGTGTGCGGGGCATCGTACGCGGCATCCCTAAATCTGATCCTATGCTTTTTCCTGAATCTGCTGGTACCGTTCTTTCTAGTATTTCTTCTGACAGATAAATTTAATCCCAAAGCGTATTTTTTGTACGGAATGGAATTTGTGTTTCTTCAGCTGCGCCCGATCCCGGCACAGGCAATGCCTGCGCGCTTATGTGCTTTTTTTTATGCCTTTGCCGTTCTCACAGCCTTTTTGTATCTGCATTCCAGAATCATCAAGAAGAAAAGGCATTATGGAACTGTGAGAAAAGGAATGAATAATCTGGCGGTGCAGCTTGCCAGGCTTTCAGATGGGGAGAAGGATTCGAGAGATAAAGAGGAGCTGATCCGGATGATGTATCATATGAATCAGGTGATTTACTCCAGCCGCAATTATACATATCTGTCCAACGGATACGGCACGGTGAATTATTATTTTATGCTTATTTTCCAGCGTTTCCAGTACCTTCTGGATGAAATAATCGGAGAGGATGACATCAGAGATTCAGAAAACCGGGAATATTTCAGAAAGCTTTCCGGTATATTTTTCAGCGTGGAGCAGAAGATGAACCAGTCAGATAACGGTGAGCTCATAGAAAAAATCAAAAGCTTCAGCAGGACGGAAAATCTGACATCCAGAAGGGCCGGAGAGGGAATGAACGGGATCTTGGAACTGTTGTGTTTTGCGCTCTCAAAAATCACCGAGATAAAAATGAATCGGAAGGAGAAAGAGTGGAAGATTCCGGACGTTTCTCATAGAGTAAAAAGCATGAGGTCCCATCTCAGGCTGGATCAGTTTCATATGAGATTTGCGCTTAGACTCTCTATCGTCCTTTGCATCTCTTTTACAGTCTGCAGACTGACGAATCTGGAACATGGCTACTGGTATCCGATGAGTTCTTTTCTCATGCTGATGCCGTATTCGGAGGAAAGCATGATGAAGATCAACAACCGTATTCTCGGGACCATCGCGGGGCTGGGTGTGACCTTTGTGCTGACCGAACTATTTAAAAGCCTCGGCGGACATATCGCTGTCATTGCCGTCATGACCTGCCTTATGTATTATGTACCGGTCACCTCATGGACGATGCCTATGTACAGCACCTGCTACGGAATGGCGCTTACTACACTGAGCATGCCCAGGGGAGAAGCCATGGAACTCAGGATTCTGTATGTGGGGGCTGCGGCTGTGACCGTACTTCTTGCAAATAAATTTCTCCTTCCGATCACCGCTGAGTCTGAATTTTTAAAAAGTGTAAACAGCCTGCTGGATATCGATGAAAAAATAATGGGAGAAGTACGAAAGGGAAAAGACAGTGACCTGAACATGATGAGGGAGCTGCTTGTGCAGTTTCAGATGGCTTCAAAGGAGATTGAGGATTACACAGAAAAGCATTTAAATCCGGAAGAGAAGAAATTTTTCCGCCAGCTCCTGCCGGTCAATGCCCAGCTGGTTTCGGAGATGGAACAGATCGGTTCCTATATGCGCAGAAGACAGATGACTCCGAAGAATAACATGATGTTGGAAGAACTGCTTGGAAACATTGAACGGGCACTGAAAAGAATTAGAAAAAGTTACACAAAAAATGAACTGACAGGTTCCATGATCCTGGAAGAGGACAGGGTATATGGATGTCTGGACGAAGAACTGTATTTTAATACTCTTGCCATGAACTGCCTGGGGACCGTCAGGGAACTGAACGAGATTTTCCGGTGTAAATAAAGGCTGCGGAATGCTGTACCGCAGCCTTGTTTCTTTTTGGTTGATTTTATCAACTAAAATCAACTTCTAATCCATTGTAGTATTTCTGTATACGGTTATAATGAATTTGAGGTGATGAATATGAAGGAGTTAAATCTGTCAAATATTTTGGTGAAAAAGAGAAAAGAAAAGGGAATAACCCAGGATCAGCTGGCAGCCTATATCGGTGTCTCTAAAGCTTCGGTATCTAAGTGGGAGACCGGGCAGAGCTACCCGGATATTACATTTCTGCCCCAGCTGGCGGCCTATTTCAATATGAGTGTCGATGAACTCATAGGATATAAGCCGCAGATGACAAAGGAAGACATAAGGAAGCTTTATTTAAGGCTGGCAAAGGATTTCAGTCAAAAGCCGGCAAAAGAAGTATTTGAAGAATGCGACGGGATCTTGAAGAAGTATTATTCCTGTTTCCCTCTTATTATGCAGATGATCATTCTGTACATGAACCATTTTGTCCTGCTGAAGAAGCCGGAAGAACAGAAAGACGTAATGAAAACAGCGGCGGATCTCTGCCGGAGAGTGAAGGAAGAAAGCGGTGATGTCCTTCTCTCCTCTCAGGCAAACTCTCTGGAAGCCAGAATGGAACTGCTGGAGGGACATCCTGAAAAGGCGCTGGAACTACTGGACGAGGAAGTCAGGGCAAATTATTTTGATGAGGGTATCTTGTCGGAAGCGTACCGCATGCTGGGAAATGAGGTAAAGGCCAAAGAGACAGTCCAGATCAGTCTGTATCAGAATCTGGTGGGCGTGATGTCATTTATGATACAGGAGCTGACTCTGTATGAAAAAGATGAAGAAAAGTTTGAAATGCTTGTCCAAAGAGGCTGTC
This sequence comes from Anaerostipes sp. CAG:276, assembly GCF_000432215.1. NCBI lineage: Bacteria > Bacillati > Bacillota > Clostridia > Lachnospirales > Lachnospiraceae > Anaerostipes > Anaerostipes sp. CAG:276. The sequence continues at coordinate 22,825 of NZ_FR889182.1, read as the reverse complement.
AGATCGCAGAGGTATTTGAAATGGATCTTCTGCATGTAAATGCAATGGCACAGTTATATTTTGCGGCAGCAGTAGGGTATATGGGACAGAAAAAGGAAGAAAAAGCACTTGCCATGCTTGAGAACTATGAGAGAGTCTGCCTGAATAATCTGCTGCCGTACACACTGCATGGGGATGATTTCTTTGATCTTGTCGATCCATGGCTGAATGAAATGTGCCTGGGAGTCCAGGCGCCGCGGGAAGAAAAACTGATCAAACAGTCAGTGACAGACGGGTTCAAACACCCGGCATTCGAGCCGCTCACAGGAAATCCCAGGTTTGAAGAGATAATAAAACGCATACAGAAAGAATGGAGGTTATGACGATGAATGAGTTAATGGAATATATGCCTTTTTTGATCCCCGTGATCATATTGGAACTGGTGCTGATGGTGACCGCCCTGGTACATGTGCTGAGACATCCGGATTACCGGTTTGGAAACCGCATATTTTGGATATTAATTGTCATGTTTATACAATTTTTAGGGCCGGTTGTGTATTTTGTATTTGGAAGAGGGGATGAATCATGAACGTATTGGAGATTCAACATCTTTCAAAACAGTTTGGGAGCCATCAAGTATTAAGAGACTTAAATTTTCAGGTTCCGGAGCACTCTGTATATGGATTTTTAGGCCAGAACGGAGCCGGAAAGACGACGACGATGAAGATCATCCTTGGACTTTTAAAGGCTGACAAAGGGGAAGTGAAGGTGCTGGGAGAACCGGTGCGCTACGGCTGTACAAAGACAAACCGCAGAGTGGGATATCTGCCGGATGTGCCTGAATTTTACGGCTATATGAATGCAGAGCAGTATCTGCGTCTGTGCGGGGAGATCACAGGTCTCACTTCAAAAGAGATAAGTTTAAGAAGCGAAGAGCTTCTCAGGCTGGTAGGGCTTTCGGAGGAAAAGAAAAAAATCCGCGGATATTCCAGAGGCATGAAACAGCGTCTGGGCATTGCGCAGGCACTGCTCAACGAGCCCAGGCTTCTGATCTGCGATGAGCCGACTTCTGCCCTGGACCCTCTGGGACGAAAGGAGATCCTTGATATCCTTTCAAAAGTCAGGGAAAAAACAACAGTGTTATTTTCAACCCATGTGCTGTCCGATGTGGAGAGAATCTGTGACCGGGCGGCAGTGCTCAAAGACGGCAGACTGGTCCTTTCGGGAAGCCTTGAAGAACTGAAGGCACAGCGCAGGAAAGACAGCCTCTGTCTGGAGACGGGCACGCCGGAAGGACAAAATCTGCTGGAATCTGAATTTCAGAAGAAGGGATATGTTTTTGAGGTTGAGAAAAAGAATGGAGTTTTAATTTTTCACACATCAGATATGGCCCGTTTGGAGACAGAGCTTATGATCTGCATGACAGAGCACAATATATGTCCAATGAAGATGGAAGTGCAGAAGCCGACCCTGGAAAACTTATTTATGGAGGTGATATCATGAGGGCGTACTGGGCGTTTACAAAAAAAGAGCTGCTGGAAAGTATCTGCACTTATAAACTGCTGATCCTCGGATGTATATTTCTGATGTTTGGCTTTTTGAACCCTGTCATAGCAAAGATTACCCCGGAGCTCGTGAAAAGTTTTATGCCCGGAGGCATCAGCATCGATCTTCCGTCTCCCTCAGCTGCGGATTCCTGGATGCAGTTTTTTAAAAATGTGCCTCAGATGGGGCTTGCTGTTTTAGCCATTCTCTTTTCCGGAATGATGGCAGGCGAGATTCAAAAAGGAACTTTAGTCTTGATGGTCACCAAGGGGCTTTCCCGGACTGCGGTGCTCTGCTCAAAGTTTACAGTGGCAGTCCTTTTGTGGACGGCGTCCTATGCGGTGTGTACGGGAGTAACCTATGGCTATACGGTTTATTTCTGGAAAATGGAAGGCATAGACCATCTGGTGGCTGCGCTTCTGGGGGTATGGCTGTTCGGGGTACTGCTGCTGGCCTCTGACCTTTTGGGAAGTGTGATTTCAAAGAGCAGTTATTCGAGTCTTTTATTTACCGGAATAATGGTCGCTGTGATGTTTCTGCTGAATATCGTACCGAAAATCCAGGAATTCAATCCGATACGTCTCGTATCCGAGCCGTACGGATTGATTACGGGGACCCTCAGACTTTCGGATTTTTCCGGGAACTTTCTGGCGGCGGGAGTGCTGCTGCTGATCCTCTTAGTTTTATCGGGCGCTGCCTTTGGAAAAAAACAGCTTTAAGAATTTGGTATCATATTGTAGAATGAAGGTTAGAAAATAAAACTTAGGAGAAACTAAGGATGAAGAGGATAGGAAAAGAGGAGCCGCTGTCTGAAGCCTTTGGTATCCGGGGCGGCATCCTTTCCATAGTGGGAGCAGGGGGAAAGACGACGTCGGTGTTCAAGATCGCAAGAGAGCAGGAAGCGATGGGAAAAAAGGTGCTGGTGACGACGACCACTCACATGGAATTGCCGGGAAAGGAGACTGTGCTTTCCGGAGATGCGGATGATATCATACAGAAACTGAAGCCGGGCCGGACCGTTACAGCAGGACTCCGTGACGGAGAAAAAATGAAGGGGCTGCCAAAAGAAGTCTTTCAGGCAGCCTCCTCTTTTGCTGACGTGACTATAGTGGAGGCGGACGGATCAAAAAAAATGCCGGTAAAGGCCAGAAATGAAACAGAACCGGTCATACCGGAGGGAACGGACCAGATCCTGATCGTGGCAGGGATGAGTGCTCTCGGCCGCCCCATAAAGGATGTGTGCCACCGGCCGGAGCGTGCGTGTAAAATTCTCGAAAAATCTAGTGAAGATTTTCTTAATTATGAGGATATTATGAAGCTGATCCGTATGGAATATGTTATAATGCTCAGAAAACAATACCCGGATGCGGAACTTCTTATCCTGCTGAACCAATGTGACACAAAAGAGCGGATGGATCAGGCTGCCCGTATAGGTATTTGTTTTGACAGCCAATATTCGGTCATTTTACGTTAGAGGAGTTCACATGTTTTTAAAGCAGGTATTGATCCAGGCAATGGATCTCGGAAAAATGATGCTGATAAGCGGAGCCGGTGTTTCCAGAGTGGAAGATACCATCGAGCGCATCTGTCTTGCATACGGGGCGAGGGAAGTTGAGGCGTTTACGATCACATCCAGTATAGTGGTCACTGTGACTACGGAAGACGGAGATGTGTTTACCCAGACGAAAAGAATTAAATATTACAAGACGGATTTTCATAAATTAGACCGGTTAAATGATCTTTCCAGATATGTGTGCAGGGAGAAGCCGGATATTGCTTATCTGGAGGAAAAGCTTTCAGACATTCGTCAGGAGCACATTTACACCCTGCCGGTGCAGTGCCTGATCGCATCACTGATTGCCGGGACGTTTGCAGTCTTTTTCGGAGGCGGATTTGTGGAAGGGATCATAGGGGCAGTCTGCGGAGCGGCGGTCTGGCGGCTGATGGCTTTTCTTCAGAAGCTGGATTCCAATATTATGTTTTCTGATTTTGCTGCAGCTTTCATGGTGGCCACTATAGCGTATATACTGGCGCATCTGGGGGCTACCAGAGATTACGGCACGATCATCATAGGAAATATAATGCTTCTTGTGCCCGGGGTGGCTTTTGTCAATTCTATCCGGGATATTATAGGGGGAGATGTGATGGCCGGTATGATACGGCTTTGTGAAGTGGTGGTGACAGCGGTATTTCTTGCGGCAGGTTCCTTCACTGCGCTTGTTCTGTGGGGAGGTGTCTTATGATTGCACAGGCGGTCCAAATACTTTCTTCATTTATTGGAGCTCTCGGATTTTCTATTTTATTTAATATGAGAGGAAAAAAGTTATTTTTTGCAGGACTGGGAGGCTTCGTCTCATGGACGGTTTACTTGGTCTTAGCTTCCATGACTACGAGTACATTTCTGCCGAATTTGGCCGCATCCATGGCGGCAACCATTTATGCCGAGGTACTTGCCAGGCTTTCCAAGAGTCCGGCTACTATATTCTTGATCGGGGCAATCATTCCCCTCGTGCCGGGAGGCCAGCTTTACTATACGATGAATTATGCGGTTGCAAAAAACTGGGGGCTGTTTGCCATGTATGGGCAGAGGACTCTGATCATCGCCATGGCAGTGTCCGGCGGGATTATGATGGTATCATCCGTATACCGATTGTACAATGGCCTTGTATTGGGCCGGGTCAAAAAGGAGAAACAGACAAACAAAAACGGAAACAATCCTGAATGAGAAGGATTGTTTCCGTTTTTCGTTATGCCAGGTATCTGAAAAGCTGAATGAACAGGGAACTGAATTTAAACAGGAGTTTCTTTGAACCTTCCGGTTCTTTTTGGGTCACTCCCTGTTTCGGGATATACTGTTCTTTTTTGTTTATTTCTAGGGACTGTTCTTTTAACTTGACCATGTGTGTTCTGAGTTCTCTGTTTAATTCGGGGCTGTCCAGCACGAGCATTGTCTCAGTGTCCAGATAGGTGCTTCTCATGTCAAAATTATAGGAGCCGATCACTGACAGCCGGTCGTCGATGGCGATGGATTTTCCATGGCAGGAGTGGTCTCCGAAAAACTCGAAGACCCTGGGGCCTGTTTTCAGGATTTTCGGCCGGTTTCTTGTATAGTCGGAGGAGGCAATGAAGTTATCGCCAACGGCCGTGGAGTTGATCAGCATTTCTACGTTGGGGACTTTCCCGGTCAGTTCCTCCATTCCCTGATACATATCCTTAGAGAAAACCGCATATGGTGTCTGGATCGTGACGTCTTTTTTGGCAGTCAGCATGAGCTGCTGCATCGTATACCACACATAAGGCTCCTTATTGCCGATGTGGATCGGGTTTGTCACAAAAGAAGCCTTTTTTACCGGAACGGTCTGTTTCATCCAGTCCGTCTTCAAAGGAAGTTTCTTTTTGATGGACTGATAGCGGCGGGAGAGATATTTGATCTCACTCTTTGTCTTTTCTTTCCGGGGATTTCCTTCTAAAACTGTTTTACAGTCTGAGGAATCCCATACTTTTTTGAAATAAGAAAGGACCTGGGGAATCGCTCCGTTCTTTTGCTCCGGTTTTTTGGAATAAAGAAGGACTTCCCGGTCATAGCCGATGCTTCCCCGGCTGTCGTCTCCAATAAAATAGTCAAACATGTTCCGGCCGCCCATGAGGAGGAGGGAACCGTCCGCAATCACATACTTGTCATGGAGCCGGCCGTTGATTGTCCACGGCTTTAAAAAATTTGGCTCATTGTAAAAACGGATTTCTATGTTTGGATGGCTTCCGGCGGCCTGAAATATTGTTTTTCCGTTCATGTGCAGCATTCCGTAGAGTCCGTCTACTAAAATCTGTACTTTGACTCCGCGGTCGGCGGCATCGATGAGAGCCGCAAATATATCGTCAGTGCTCTTTCCTTCCCGTATATCAAAGGTAGAGATGATGATGCTCTTTTTTGCATCCCGGAACATGGCAAGTCTTGTGTCCAGAGCGCCTTTGTTTGTCTCGACGATGCCGGCCCGCTCCCTGCCGGGGCCCGAACCGTAAAACGCCGGTACATCGACTGTTTTTTTATAGGAATCGCTGACTGTCTTTTGGAATGCAAAGGGCAGGCATGCCCCAGCCGCCTCATAAAGAAGGATCATCAGTATGAATAGCAGAATCCGTCTGCCTGTTTTTCTTTTTGTCTTCGCCATAGGTTCACCTTTTTCTTTCGCATATTCTTCATCTATTGTAACGCACCGGATATGGTTTTACAATATTTCAAAAAGTTGAGCTTTACAGCCGAAGTCTGATCTTGATTTTTGGAACATACAGGGGTTGTTTTTTTGAGTCAATGTCATATAATCAAACTAACTCATGAACCGGAACAGTCAATGGAAGGAGGCTGTTTTGAACGAAAAGTTTTTGAAACTGCCCGAAGAAAAACAAAGAAAGATCATTTATTCGGCGGTCCGGGTATTTGCGGAGAAGGAATATAGGTATGCCTCCACGGACAGGATGGCAGAACTGGCCGGAATATCAAAAGGACTGCTGTTTTTCTATTTCAAGAATAAAAAAACATTATACCTTTATGTGTATGATCACCTGATCGGCCTGATCGTGCGGCAGATGGAGGAGATGAATTTTAAAGAAGAACATGACTTTTTTAAACTGTTTGAACTGTCAATACGTGTAAAATCCGCACTGATGAAGGATAACCCGTATATCCACGGATTCCTTCTGAAGGCCAGATATGAAGAAAATGAGGCGGTGAAGCAGGAGCTTTCAGAGAGAAACAAGACCTTTTTAGAGGAGATGTTCCCGCGGTGGTTTCCAGAGGTGGACTTTTCAAAATTTAAAGAAAATGTGGATCCGCAGGACGTATTTATGCTGCTTTACTATCTGGGAGACGGATATTTAAGGGAGGCGGTGGGCAGAAATGATTTTGAACTGGACCGGATCTGTGAAGATTATGAGCGCTGGATGGACTGGATAAAGGGAAGCGTCTACCGAAAGGAGTATCTATGAATACGATTGAAATGAAACACCTGACAAAGGATTATGGAAACCAGAGGGGGATTTTTGACGTCTCATTTTCTGTAAAAAAGGGAGAAGTGATGGGATTCCTCGGCCCCAACGGTGCTGGAAAGACTACGGCGATCCGTCACCTTCTTGGATTTTCCACTCCGGATCACGGAACCTGTATGATCAATGGAATGGACTGTTTTCATAAAGCAAAGGATATTCACAGATCTCTTGGCTATCTGCCGGGAGAGATCGCATTTATGGATGATATGACGGGAAAGCAGTTTCTTAAATTCGCCGCAGACCTGAAAGGCATGAAGAATCAGGGCAGGATGCAGGAACTCATGGATATGTTTTCTCTGGACCCGCGAGGCCGGATCAAAAAAATGTCCAAGGGAATGAAACAAAAGATCGGCATCGTATGTGCATTCATGGATTCTCCGGATCTCTACATATTGGATGAACCAACGAGCGGGCTGGACCCTCTGATGCAGAACCAGTTTGTGGAACTGATCCTGGAGGAAAAAAAGAGGGGAGCGACGATCCTTATGTCCTCCCATATGTTTGAGGAAGTGGAGAGGACCTGTGACCGCACGGCGATCATCAGAGAAGGAAAGATTGTTGCCGTGGAAGACATGGGGACACTCGGAAAGAGCAAGCAGAAAATCTTTACGGTTACTTTGGGTTCAAAGGCGGAAGCAGAGGCAGTTTCCAGGGAGACAGACGGGGTAAGGCAGATCAAGGGAAACCGGGTCACGGTCGGCATCAGGGGAGAACTCTCAGAGTTTATCCGATGTTTAGGGAAATACCGGGTCTTAAATCTGACAGAACAGAAGCAGAGCCTGGAAGACTTGTTCCTGCATTTTTACGGAGGTGATTCTCATGAATAATATATTTGTCATGCCGCTCCTGAAACGGGAAATAAAATCCAACTGCAAAGTGTTCCTGATTATCGCAGCCGTGGCCTCCATGTATATCAGCGTCATGGTTTCCATGTTTGAACCCGGTCTGGGGGAGATGCTGGCAGAGTTTGAGAAGGCGATGCCGGGGCTCATGTCCGCCGCAGGGATGACAAATCCTGGGACGACCCTCCAGAGTTTTTTAAAAACCTATTTATACGGTTTTTTTATGTTCGTGCTGCCTATGATATATGAACTGTTTACGGCCAATAAGCTGGTGGCCGGATATGTGGACAGGGGTTCTATGGCATCCATTCTCTCCTCGCCACATTCCAGAAGAAAAGTCATCCGCACACAGGGATTTTTCCTGACAGCCAGCGTATGCCTGATGATCTTCTATATCACGGCGCTGGGCATTGTCTGCTCTGAGATGATGTTTCCGGGAGACTTGGAAATCGCGGAATTCCTCAGATTAAATGCGGGACTGCTCTGCCTCCATGTATGCATCAGCGGATTTTTCTTCTTTATGTCCTGTATCTGCAATGACACCCGCAGGTCCACAGGCATCGGGGTCGGTGTCTTTCTTGGTTTTTATCTGATACAGATGCTTTCAAATATGGGGGATAAGCTGGAAAATCTGAAATATGCCACGGTCTTTACTTTATTTGACGGGGATGCCCTTCTAAAGGGAGAGAGCAGGGCAGTTGCCATGTCGGGGATTCTGCTTTTGATCGGAATTCTGCTCTTTGAACTGGGGAAATACCGGTTTCAAAAAAGAGATCTTCCCCTTTGATAAAAGAGATTTCCTTAACACTTAAGGATTCCAGTGATATAATAGGGGACAGAAAACAAATTTTAGAAAAGAGGAACTGACATGTTAGGAAAACTGGGAAGAAACGATGCCTGCTGGTGCGGAAGCAATAAGAAATATAAAGCCTGCCACATGGCTTCGGACGAAAAAATAGAGACATTCGCGCGGCAGGGACATATTGTGCCGCCGAGATTTATTCTCAAAAACGGGGAACAGATCGAAGGAATCCGGGAGAGCGGAAAGATCAATACCGCAGTCCTCGACTATGTGGCAGAACATATCAGGGAAGGGATGACCACGGAGGAGATTGACCGTCTGGTCCATGAAAAGACGGAGGAACTTGGAGGCATCCCTGCTCCTTTGGGATATGAAGGCTTTCCGAAAAGCGTATGTACGTCCATCAATGAGCAGGTTTGCCATGGCATCCCCTCTGAGGATATTGTGCTGAAAGACGGAGATATTATCAATGTGGATGTGTCAACGATCTATAATGGATATTTCTCGGATTCATCGAGGATGTTCTGCATCGGAAATGTAAGTGATGAAAAGAAGAAGCTTGTGGATGTGACGAAGGAGTGTGTGGAACTAGGACTTGCGCAGGTGAAGCCGTGGGGCTTCATGGGAGATATGGGCCAGGCGGTCCACGATCACGCAGTAAAGAATGGATATTCGGTCGTGCGGGAAATCGGAGGACACGGTGTCGGGCTGGAGTTTCACGAGGAGCCGTTTGTCAGCTACGTCACGAAAAAGGGCACGGAGATGCTTTTGGTCCCGGGCATGGTATTTACCATTGAGCCTATGGTTAATATGGGAACCGATGAAGTCTACACTGACGGAGGAGATAACTGGAGCGTCTACACGGCAGACGGCCTTCCGTCCGCCCAGTGGGAGATTCAGGTACTCGTGACAGAGACGGGATATGAAGTGCTGGCTTATTAGGAGGTGTCTGTTTGTCTGCATATGAATGGTTGTTTAAGATGCTGAAGGAACGGGGGAAGGTGTTTTGTGCTACGATCCTCTCCGGGTCTGCGGCAGGAGAGAAATGCATTTACACTCAGGATGAAATGCATGGAAAGCCTTTGTGGAAGGAAATTCTTCCTGAACTCAGGAGGGTGGAGCAGACAGAGGTTGTTTCGATCGGGAAACGTGAGATTTTTGTAGAGCTCTTTCAGGAAGCCCCCAGGCTCGTTATTTTAGGAGCAGGGCATGTGTCACAGCCGGTCTGCCAGATCGGAAAGATCCTTGGATTCGACATAACGGTAGTGGATGACAGAGAAGAGTTTGTTACGAGAGACCGGTTTCCGTGGGCGGACCGTCTGCTCTGCTGTGATTTTGACTGCCTGCCGGAGGAAATATTCGGATATGAAAATACATTTTATGTGGCGGTAACCAGGGGACACCAGGGAGACCGGGCCTGTGCGAGAAGAGTCTTATCCCATCCCCATGCGTATTTCGGCATGATCGGCAGCCGCACGAAAGTAAAGATTACAAAAGATGCCCTGCTGGAAGAAGGGTTTTCTGCCGAGAAGGTAGAGTCTATGCACTCGCCGATCGGTCTGCCCCTTGGAGGACAGCTTCCGGAGGAGATCGCCGTGAGCATCATGGCAGAGATCGTGAAAGAAAAGAACCGCCGCTATACCGGCTTTGCGGATATGGATGTGGCAAATGCGGTCCTTGGGGGAGAACATGGAGTCATGCTGACGATACTTTCAAAGAGCGGATCTTCCCCGAGAGGAACAGGCAGCAAGATGTTCCTTGGAGAAGGAGGGACATCTTATGGAAGCATCGGGGGAGGCAGTATAGAGTTTACCGCATGCAGGGAGGTCGGGCACGTATCTGGCGTGCAGGTAAAGGAATACGACCTCTCAGCAAAAGATGCCTCTGACCTTGGAATGATCTGCGGCGGGCATGTCCGGATCTTGTTTGAAAGGATATAGAGATGAAGATTCACATGATCCTGCTGGCTGCGGGGTTCGGCAGCCGTTTTGGGTCCAACAAGCTTTTATATGAGATGGGCGGTAAACCTATGTACAGGCACACACTGGATGTGATGCTTTCGCTGGCCCGGGAAATGAAAGATGCGGACGTGACAGTGGTGACCCGCTATGAAGAAATTTACCGGGATGCAAAAGAAACCGGTGCGCTCTGCCTGATGAACCGGCACAGCGAACAGGGGATATCATCCTCGGTTCAGATCGGGCTGGAAGCTAATCTTCACCCCGGAAAGGATGCATACTATCTTTTCTTTACGGCCGATCAGCCGGAATTGAAGAAGGAGACGGTCAGGAGATTTTTGTCTGCTTTTTTGCGGACGGGAAAAGGAATCGGCTGTCTTTCGGAAAATGGAGTTCCGAAAAACCCGTGTGTGTTTCACAGCTGTTACACGAAGGAACTTCTCTCCATACAGGGAGACCGGGGAGGCAAGCAGGTCGTTAAGAGCCATCCGGAAGATGTGTTTTTATTTGAGGCCGGGTGGCAGGAACTGAGGGATATTGATACATTGGATCAGCTGAAGAATTAAAAAGTGGATTTTACACAGGATGGAAAGCCGTGTAAAATCCACTTTTGTTTATTTCATAAAAAGAAACTTGTCTTTCGGAAACCTGAGAAAGACTGTATCTTTTTTTATCTGGCCGTCCCAGAGCGTTTTCGGAAGCTCAAAACGCAGTCCTGTCCAGTCTCCGGACTTTTTATTCTGCTTTTCCCGAAAGAGAAGGATCATGGAGAAGGTATCTTCAATGATATTCGTGACCGTACATTCCATCGTGTTGGGCAGAGTTGCATCCGGTTCGATGGAAAAGTAATGGGCCCGGAAACCGGCATATTTTATATCTTTTGGCACAGGGACGGAAGATGTCAGGACAATGTTCCAGTCGGACGCAAAAAATGTGTGGTCATCAATATACTCTGCATGTGAAATGTTTTTGCATCCGGTGAGAAGTGCAGCTTCCAGAGATTCCGGATTTTGAAACAATTCCTTTTTGCGCTGTATGGTCTTAAGCCGTCCGTTTCCCATGACGGCGATCCGGTCGGACATCCGGTACACTTCGTCTCTGTTGTGGGAGACGAACAGGGCGGTTCCGGGAAAGTCCCGTATGATGTGCATCAGTTCCTGTTCCATCTGCCATTTCAGATAATCATCCAAAGCCGAAAAAGGTTCATCCAGCATGATCAGGGAAGGAGCGGATGCCAGCATCCTTGCAAGGGCCGTGCGCTGCTGCTGGCCGCCGGAAAGCTGGGAGGGATAATGGTCTCCGAGGCCGGACAAATAAAATTTTTCGATCCATGAGTCCGTAAAAGACCTGTCCCTGGAAGGAAGCCCGCAGGCTATATTTTCACGCACCGTCATGTGAGGGAATAAGGCATAATTTTGAAACAGATATCCTACCTTCCGGTCCCTTGCGGGCAGATTGATCCGTTTTTGGGAGTCAAATAAAACTCTGCCGTTAAGAACAATCCGTCCCCGGTCCGGTGTCTCGATTCCGGCAATGCATTTCAGGGTCAGGCTTTTTCCGCAGCCCGAAGCTCCCAAGATGGAAAGCATTTCATTGCCTGCCTCAAAAGAAGTCTTAAGATGAAACTCAGGCAGATGTTTTTCAATGTCTACATAAAGACTCATTTTGCCGCTCCTTTCTGCCGTATAAGGCGCACTTGAAAAGATGTCCAGAAATTCAAGGCGAGCATCATCACAAAGGAGAAACAGACGATGATTATGACCCATAGAAAGGCACTCTCACGGTCACCTGCCTGCACAGCCGTGTAAACAGCCACGGACATGGTCTGGGTTTTTCCGGGGATATTGCCTGCGATCATGATGGTGGCCCCGAATTCGCCGAGAGCCCGCGCAAAGGAAAGAATTGTCCCTGCAAGGATGCCCGGCCATGCCAGGGGAAGCATGATCTTTCGGAATATTTTTCTCTCTGTCATTCCAAGAGTCCTGGCGGCATACAGATATTCCGGATTGATCTGTTCAAAGGCGCCGCGGACCGTGCGGTACATCAGCGGAAATGAGACGACAGTGGAGGCGATGACCGCCCCCTGCCAGGAAAATATAAAGGAAAACCCAAACTGGGAAAAGAACTGTCCCACCAGGCTGTTTTTCCCGAAAGCCAGCAGCAGGAAAAAACCTACGACGGTTGGGGGCAGAACTAAAGGCAGAGTGAACAGGCCGTCGAGGACAGCCTGTCCGTGCTTCAGTTTTACAACAGTCCGGGCAGCACAGATTCCCAGAACGAAGGTAAAGATGGTAGCCGGCAAGGCTACTTTTAAAGAAATCCACAGTGGGGAGAGATCCAGCATTATTTTATCCTTTGGAAGCCGTAAGACTCAAACAGCTTCAGTATTTCATCAGTTTTTAAGTAATCTGCAAACTTCTGGGCTTCTTTCTGATGTCTGCTGTCTTTTAACACGGCCACCGGATAGATCACAGGGTAGGCAGCTTCCTTTGGAGCCCCACAGACTACTTTGACCTTTTTCGATAGTTTCGCATCCGTCATATAGACGACTCCGCAGTCCACTTCGCCGCTTTCTATCCAGGTGAGGACCTGACGTACATCACTCCCGTAGTTTGCTTTCTTCTTTATTTTATCCAAAATTCCGAGTTTTTGAAAGACTCCTTCTGAATATTGTCCGACAGGGACTGCTTTTGGCTCACCCAGCGCCACTTTTTTTACGCTTGAATCTGCCAGATCTTCAAAAGTTTTAATAGATGTCTGGCTGCCTTTTGGTACGATCAGTACAAGCTTGTTTTCCAGCAGATCCGTCCGGGATTTTTTACTGATCAGATTCTTTTTTGAGAGAGCATCCATCTGTTTTTGGGCAGCCGACATGAAAACGTCTGCGTCCGCCCCCTCTTCAATCTGTGACTGAAGTGCTCCGGAACTTCCGTAGGAAAAGCGAAGTTCCACATTGGGTTCCTTTTCTTTATATTTTTCGGCGATGTCCTTTGTCACATCCGTAAGACTGGCGGCCGCGGAAATGGTCAGTGTGACAGTTTTTTTTTCGGCTGCATTTTTGCCTTTGGAACTGCATCCGGACAGAACAGCAGCGCCCAGTACTGTGGCAGTAAGCATGACAAATATTTGTTTTTTCATTATTATCGTGTATCCTCCTGTATTTCATTTTTATATCTCTACTTTACCTGAAAAAGGAAAACCGTTTTATTTGAAAAGCAAATAAAAGACTGAAACTTCTTTTGGGAAGAAGAGGCTGCGGTGAATTTTCGGCTATTCATAGGTAAAAACTATAAATGAGTGAGGAGACCGGGTTCATAGATTCAAATAACAGGGAAATTGCGGGGATTGATATGGACGAAAAAATAGAAAATCAGCTGAACCTTTCTCTGAGTCTGACTCCTGAAGAACGGGAGAAGAGCAGAGACTTGGATGTGGGGTATGACAGGCAGCAGAATCTGTGGGAATTGATTATCAGGTATATCGGTGAGATCAGTCAGATTCCGGTTCCGGAAGGAGGAAGGCTGGAAGCCTTGAGCAATGAATATGCCATAGCTTATCTGCCCGAGGAATCCATCGATGCTTTTTCAAACCTTCCTCAGGTTATTTATATGGAAAAGCCTAAAAATCTTCTGCTGAGTGATCAGGCGGGGATTGCCGCCTCCTGTATTCTGTCGGTAAGGGATGGACAAAAGGGGCTCCACGGCGATGGAACCTATGTGGCTGTGATCGATACGGGCATCGATATTTTTCATCCGGATTTCATTGACGACCAGGGGAATACGGTGATTGAAACTTTATGGGATCAGACGATTCCGGGGCATCCGCCGGAAGGTTTTTATGAGGGGAGTGTATATACAAAGGAAGAGATAAACCGTGCGCTGAAGGCACCGGCGGCAGAGGGCAGGGAGATTGTGCCAAGCAGAGATACGAACGGGCACGGGACCCATGTGGCTTCCATCTGTGCGGGAAGGCAGGGCGTTGCAGACAAATCCTCTCTGATTGTGGTGAAGCTTGGAAATGCGACGGAACAGGGGTTTCCCAGAACGACACAGCTGATGACGGCTCTGGAGTACGTGATCCGTTACGCTGAGGCAAAGGGAAAGCCGGTCAGCGTAAATTTAAGTTATGGGAATAATTATGGAGACCACAGAGGAAATTCCCTGCTTGAAACATATATCAGCCAGATGGCAGGTCAGTGGCAGACCGCTGTCTGCATTGGAACAGGAAACGAGGGAGCATCAGGCAGGCACAGGCAGGGATGTTTAAGGCAGCCGGAAGATGTGATCTTTGCAGTGGCGCCGTATGAACAGAGCCTGAATTTGCAGCTGTGGAAAAATTATGTGGATGAATTCAGACTGTGGCTTCAAAGTCCCTCCGGAGAGCGAAGGGAGATCCAGGACCAGGAGGGCAGGACTGACTACCGGTTTGGGACGACAACGGTTTATGTCTATTATGGTTCTCCGACTCCTTATAACAGGCTTCAGGAAATCTATTTTGCCTTTGTGCCGCAGGGCAGTGAGATCGAAAGCGGTCAGTGGACCATTGTGATGGAACCGGGAAGGATTGTCAGAGGGGACTATTACATGTGGCTGCCTGTATCCGCCGGAACCAATGAGGGAACCAGATTTTTAGAACCCAGCCTGGATCTGACACTGACGATTCCTTCTACAGCAAGAAGTGTGATATCGGTGGGAGCCTACGATGTATTTTATAATTCTTATGCATCTTTTTCCGGAAGGGGAGATTTGAATATCTGTATGGAAAAACCGGATATTGTGGCTCCTGGCGTGGGAATTCTGGGGGCAAGTCCTGGCGGGGGAAATACAAGAATGAGCGGAACTTCCATGGCAACGCCGTTTGTGACGGGCAGCGCGGCACTTTTAATGGAGTGGGGGATTGTGAGAGGGAATGATCCATTTTTATACGGAGAGAAGATTAAGGCATACCTGCAGAAGGGAGCAAGGGAACTTCCGGGATTTAGTGAGTATTCAAATTCGCAGGTGGGGTATGGGAAGCTGTGTGTGAGGGACAGTCTGCCGATATAAAATGTTTTTATTTTAAAAAAATGTAGGATACACTAAAAAAAGAAAAAAAGGAATTTATATATGCAGGGGGTCTATACCAAACATAAAATTTATTTCGCCGGATTCTTGTTAAATCAATCCAAATGTAATATACTTCCTAAGTGGAGCATTATACCCGGAGCAGTAAAATTAAAATAGCAGCACATACAAAAGATAAAGCTGTTCCGGGTATAATTTCCCATGAATGCACAGGCACAGATAAAAAGTCGGAGAAAAATTTTCAGCTGTTTTGTTGTTTCATGCTTGACAGCTTCTTTTACTATATGCTATTCTGTCCCTGCTGTAAAAAAGCTATATATTTTTCTGTTTCTGATCACAAACAGAAAAATATATAGCTTTTTTACATGGAAAGGAGAAATTATGGATACTATTGCAAACCCAATGGGTACGAAAAAGGTATTTCCTCTGCTGATTTCTATGGCCGTGCCTCCTATGATCTCAATGATGATCCAGTCGCTTTACAATATCGTAGACAGTATGTTTGCAGCCAGGCTTGGTGTGAACGCTATCACTGCAATTTCACTGGCTTATCCTCTGCAAAACCTCATCTTATCCGTCGGTGTAGGACTGGGAGTGGGCATAAATGCCTGTATTGCCATGAGTCACGGAACAGGGGATACCAAAAAAGCAGATCAGGCAGCTGCCCACGGACTGGTGCTGGCCGGTCTTCATGCACTGGTTTTTATCGCTGCCGGCCTCCTGGGAATCCGTGCGTATCTTGGAATGTTTACAAAGGACCCGGAAGTCCTTTCCCTGAGCAGCCAGTATACATATATTGTCGTGCTGTTGTCTGCCGGTTCACTTGTTCATGTAGCAATAGAAAAGATTTTTCAGGCGATGGGTAATATGAAAGTGCCGATGATCCTGCAAGGGATGGGCGCCTTGATCAATATTATATTAGATCCTCTTTTTATTTTTGGGGTTGGTATCTTTCCTAAAATGGGAGTAGCAGGAGCAGCAATCGCCACAGTGATCGGACAGTGGAGCGCCTGCCTCCTCGCTGTTTTCCTCCTGTTTCGGAAGGAACATACCGTCCACATCCGGTTTCGCGGCTTTGCATTTGACCGGGAACTGCTCAAAAAGATTTATATGGTAGCAGTTCCGTCCGCCATCACCATGTCTCTGCCGTCTATATTGATCTCGATCCTGAATGGGATACTGGCCGGAATTTCAGAAGTGGGGATTGCAGTACTCGGCATTTATTTTAAAGTACAGACATTTATCTATATGCCGTCCAACGGTCTGATCCAGGGAATGAGGCCTATCATCAGTTTTAACTACGGGGCAGGAAGAGACGACAGAGTGAAAGAGACGATTCGGGACAGCCTTCTTGTCACCGGTGGGATTATGGCCGCAGGAACCATATTATTTGTTGTTTTTCCTGTGCAGATTATGGGATTGTTCCACGCTGGAGGAACGCTTCTTAAAATGGGAATCATGGCATTTAGGATCATCAGTATTGGCTTCCTGTTCTCTGCTGTGGGAGTCGTATTTTCCGGTGTCTTTGAGGCGCTGGGAAAAGGGAGCGCGTCTCTTGCCGTGTCTACACTGAGACAGTTTTTTATCATTCCGGTTCTTTCTTTATTCCTGGTTTCACGGATGGGAGTCAATGGAATTTGGGTTTCTTTTCCGGCAGCAGAGGCGGCAGCGGCTCTGGCAGCAGTCCTTTTATACCGGAAATACAGTAATAAAAGGTGAATTTTCGGACGTGTTGTGTTAAAATCTAAATGACTTGAAGTGAAAAGGAGAATATGACATGGATAAGAAATTAAAAGCAGTCCTGATCGCGGTCCTGGTTATTGTTCTCGGCGGTGCGGGATTTCTCGGATATGAGTATGTGACTCAGAAGCTTACGGCGAATGACGGAATCGAGATGCTCTCCAAAGGGGAATACCAGAAAGCGTATGAGGCATTTGAAAAAGCAGGAGGTAAAAAGACCATCCTGTGGACAAACCAGAAAAATGATGTGATGTTTTACCAGGCGGAATCGCTCTATCGGCTGAAGCGTTATAAAGATGCCATCCGTATCTATGACCGGATCATAGAGAAAAAGCCGCAGGGAAGGGCCTATGAATGGAAAGCACTTTGTTACATGGGATTGGGGCAGGAAGAACAGGCACTGGAGGTCTGCAGTGAAGGGATTCGTTCTCTGCCATCAGAAGGAGAGAGTTATTATGCCAAGTATAGTATTCTGGCAAAGCAGGAGAAGTACGATGAAGGGCTTTCTGTTGTCGGTGAAGCGTTGAAGCAGAATCTTACCACAAAGAAAAAAGATCTGATGTTTGCAAGGATCAGTCTTTATGAAGCAAAGTTTGACTTTAAAACAGCATACCGTTATGCAAAAGAATATGTAAAAGCCTATCCGGACGATGAAAAAGGGAAAAAAGAGGCTACATTTCTGGAGACCAGATAGATGATCTTCAAAGCAGTGTAAAAATGGAGTTCCGTAAACGGAGCTCTTTTTTTGTGCAAAAACGACAAATTCCATGGATAAAGTTTGTATGAAATAAAGTTTTGTTTCTTAAATAAAAGTATTGACAAAATAAAATTTTATCGTTAAAATATAAACATAAAATAAAGTTTCACAAAAAGTGATGAAGCAAAACTAAGTTACTCTAAAGGAGGATATGTATGAAACTGATCATCGCTGCCCACGGGCAGATGGCACAGGAAGTGGTCAATTCAGCCAATATGGTTTTCGGCGGAATTGAAAATGCGGAGGCCGTTACTTTTGTTCCTGGCGAAAATGCCGACGATCTGAAACAAAAGTACCAGAACTGTATGACAGAGGGAGAAGATGTACTGTTTTTGGTGGATTTGTTCGGAGGAAGCCCCTATAATGCGGCATTTCAGATCGCAGCACAGACTGAAAACACAGATGTGATTTCCGGACTGAGCCTTCCGATGCTCCTTGATGTGGTTGGCATCAGAGAGACATATGAAGAGATTCGTCCATGGGAAGTGTATGACAAGCTTGGAAAAGACACCTACATAAAATCATGCAGAAACTTATTAAACCGGCAGAATGAAAAAGAAGAGGAGGATGAATTATAATGAAAATCAATTTATGCAGGATCGATGACAGACTGATTCACGGACAGGTAGCAACTGTCTGGGCAAAAGAGGCGAATGCGGAAAGAATCATCGTGTGCAGTGACGAGGTGGCAAAGGACGATATCAGAAAGACACTGCTTTTACAGGTGGGGCCTCCGGGAATCAAAGTCAGCGTTGTCGATATCGCCAAAGCAATTCGTGTTTACAACAATCCTAAATATGAAAATGATACTGTGTTTTTATTATTTACATGTCCGCAGGATGTATTAAGAATGATCGAAGGCGGTGTGCCGATCACAAGTGTCAACATCGGAGGAATGGCTTTCAAAACAGGAAAAGAACAAATTACAAAAGCTGTGTCTGTGGATGAAAGCGATAAGGATGCTTTCCGCAAAATGCATGAGAGAGGCGTAGAGCTGGAAATCCGTCCGGTAGCCACAGACAATAAAATCGACTTAATGACAAAAATCTGATAGAGGAAAGAAAAGGGAGGAACTATTATGGGATTATCAGGAATTCAAATTGTATTGCTGTTTATCGTATCTTGTATCGTAGGAATGGGAAGTGTGCTGGATTCTTTTCAGACACACAGACCGCTGATCGCATGTACACTGGTGGGAATCATTCTCGGTGATGTAAAGACCGGAGTTATGCTTGGGGGTACTCTTGAGATGATCGCCCTCGGATGGATGAACATTGGAGCGGCACAGTCTCCGGACTCCGCACTTGCCAGTGTTATTTCTACCATTCTCGTTATCGTAGGAAATCAGTCTGTATCCGCAGGAATCGCCATCGCACTTCCGGTTGCAGTTGCAGGACAGGTGCTGACCGTGCTGGCAAGAACTGTCACAATCTTTTTCCAGCATGCGGCAGATAAATATGCGGAGGATGCAAACTTTAAGATGATTGACATCTGCCATATCACCGCTCTGGCAGTTCAGGCACTTCGTGTTGCTATTCCATGTCTTTTAGTGTCTATGGTTGTCAGTCCGACAGGGGTTCAGAGTATGCTGAACATGATCCCTGACGTGATTACAACAGGGCTTTCCGTAGCCGGAGGATTTATCGTAGTTGTTGGTTATGCAATGGTGCTGAACATGATGGGAGCAAAATATCTTATGCCGTTTTTCTTCCTCGGATTCGTCATTGCCGCATTCACAGACTTCAACTTAGTTGCGTTTGGTATCATGGGTATCGTATTCGGACTTATTTACATACAGTTAAATCCAAAATTTAATATGCCGAAAGCTGTTCCGGCAGCGGCTGCTCCGGCAGGAGGGGCATCCATGGATGCGGATTTAGATGACGACTTAGACGATGAATTAGATTAGGAAAAGGGAGGAAACAAGATATGAGTGAAGAAATCAAAAACACAGAAAATACTTTAACAAAAAAAGACCGTGTCAGTATGTTTTTAAGGAGCAACTTCCAGCAGGCATCTTTTAACTTTGAGCGTATTCATGCTCTCGGATTTGCATTCGACATGGTGCCGGCCATCAAGAGACTTTATCACACAAAAAAGGAACAGTCAGAAGCGTTAAAGCGCCATATGACCTTCTTTAACGTAACTCCGGCCTGCGTCGGACCGGTACTCGGTGTGACAGCAGCCTTGGAGGAAACAAAGGCAAACGGCGCGGACATCGATGAGGGAACCATCGGAAGCATCAAAATCGGTCTGATGGGACCTCTGTGCGGAGTCGGTGATCCGATCTTCTGGGGAACCCTTCGTCCGATCACGGCAGCAATCGGTGCATCCATGGCATTGACAGGAAACATTTTAGGACCGTTATTATTCTTTGTACTTTTTAACGCAGTTCGTCTGGCCGCATTATACTTTGGCTTGGAGTTTGGTTACAAAAAGGGACTGGACCTTGTAAAGAATCTGGCAGGAAACATGCTTCAGAAAGTTACAGAGTGTGCTTCTATCTTAGGACTGTTCGTCATGGGCGCTTTGGTTTCAAAGTGGACGACCATCAACGTTCCGCTTGTTGTATCTAAGGTTACCGCAAACGGAAAGACAACGGTCACAACCGTGCAGAACATTTTAGACCAGCTTATGCCGGGACTGCTGGGACTTGTTTTGACCTTAGTTGTCTGCCGCCTGTTAAAGAAGAATATCAGTCCGATCCTGATCATCTTTATCTTATTTGCAGTCGGCATCATCGGTTATGGATTAGGAATTTTAGGAGCATAGAGATTCTCTGGGAGGAGTGAAGAATGAAGACAAAAGCAGTAAGACTGTACGGACAGGAAGATATAAGACTGGAAGAATTTGAACTTCCTCCGATCAAAGAGGATGAGATTCTTGCTGAGGTCGTGACAGACAGCCTTTGCATGTCCAGCTATAAGGCGGCGATACAGGGTGAAAAACATAAAAAGGTGCCGGAAGACATCAATGAAAATCCGATCATCCTGGGGCATGAATTCTGCGGAGTGATCCTTTCGGTAGGTGAAAAATGGAAAGATCAGTTTCAGGCGGGTGACAAGTTTGTCATCCAGCCGAACATCGGGACGAAAAATGGTTTTGCTCCGGGGTATTCCTATCCTTATGCAGGGGGAGACGCCACAAAGATCGTGCTGATGAATCAGATCATGGAAAACGGTTCTCTTTTGAAATACAACGGGGAGTCCTTCTTTGAAGGCTCCCTGGTGGAACCGCTGTCCTGTGTGGTCGGAGCATTTAACGCACAGTACCACCACAAGAAGATGTACAGCTATGAACATGTCATGGGAGTCAAAGAAAATGGAAATATGGCGATCTTAGGGGCTACCGGTCCCATGGGATTCCTGGCTATTGACTTTGCGCTGCACGGCCCGAAGAGACCAAAACTGCTGGCGGTTACCGGCAGAACAGAATCTAAACTGGATCTTGCGAGGAAGCTGTATACAGAAGAAGAGGCGGAAAAACAGGGAATCAAACTTGTCTACGTCAATACGGGACAGATGGAAGACTTCAGCGGCCCTCTGCGGGAATTAACAGAAGACGGACGGGGATTTGATGATGTCTTTGTGTTTGCGCCGAATGAGCAGATGGTAACCCAGGGAGAGAAGCTTCTGGCCTTCGACGGATGCCTGAACTTCTTCTCAGGACCTGCCGACACCGGGTTTACGGCTCCTGTGAATTTTTACAATGTACATTATAATTCCACACATTTCATCGGTACAAGCGGAGGGAATACGGATGATATGAAGCAGTCGATCGAGCTGATCGAACATAAGATTGTGAATGTGGCAAAGATCGCAACCCATGTGCTTGGACTCGACCAGGTGGCTGAGACAACGAAGCAGCTTCCGAACCTTGGGGGAGGGAAAAAAGTCGTCTATACGCACAGGAAGTTTCCGCTGACCGAAGTTGACAAGCTCAGCGAAATAAGTGACAATAAATTAAAAGAAGGACTCGGTCCGATTCTTGAAAAACATGGTCACTTATGGAGCGCAGAAGCAGAAGCATACTTTTTAGAAAACGCTCCAGAGATTTGAAAGGGAGAGTTTTATGGCAAAGGAAGCAACGGTAAGGAATCAGATATTTTCTGCATATGACAGTCTGTTTGATGCCGAAAAGAAGGTTGCGGATTATCTGATGAATCATCAGGAAAAGGCAATCGAGATGTCAGTTTCTGAGCTGGCTGCGGCATGTGAGGCCAGCCAGGCTACGATCGTCCGGTTCTGTAAGAAAATCGGGTGCAACGGCTATCACCATCTGAAGATCAAGATGGCGAAGGAAATGCGGGAACAGGATGACCATGAGTTTTCTAATGAGATCAGTATCGACAATATCGAACAGTCACTGATGAATATTATGGCCAGCAAGATGGAGGAACTGAAAGAGACTCTGAGCAGCATCGACGGAAAGATGCTCAGGGAGATCATAGACCTGATCCTGAATGCCAAGGTAGTAGAGTTTACTGCCATGGGGAACACGATTCCGATCGCACTGGACGGATCTTATAAGTTCAATCAGCTCGGAATCCCGGCAGTCGGCTCTACCATCTGGGAAACCCAGGAAGCCTATGCGAGGACCATGAGAAAAGGTGATGTCATGATCGCCGTTTCCGCCTCCGGAGCTTCCAGACATCTGCTTAATATGGCCAACATTGCCAAGGAAAACGGAGTGAAAGTAGTTGCTATCACGAACCAGGCCAAGTCACCCCTTGCGGAGGCAAGTGACTATACGCTGGTGACCGCAACAAGGGAGCAGGTTTTCCACGATCAGGTCAGTTTTACAAGGATGGCTGCCATGGCAGTGATCGACAGCCTTTTCCTGCTGCTGTTTTCAACAAAGTGGGATTCTTTCAAAAACTTGACTGAACATGAACAGTCAGTGGCGGAAGATAAGATTTAAGTTTTTTATCACAGTTTTCGTTTCATTTTAATATCCCTCCTCCAATGGGTGATAAAAAACTTTTTTCATATAGATGTATTTTTACCGCATCAGAGCAAACAGAGTGTAGTATGAAAAACAAGCATTTAATTGGAGGATTTTTTATGAACGAATCATGGTTGGGCCTTGAAGGCAAG
>NZ_FR889181.1:33000-62648 GCF_000432215.1 Anaerostipes sp. CAG:276 | reverse complement strand
TTAATAAATATTTTTTTTGATTAGGAGGGTTTATGGCTTCAAAGAAAAAGATCACTACAAAAGATGTTGCAAAATATGCAAATGTTTCCCAGTCTGCCGTATCCATGATTCTAAATCAGAAGAGCAATGTATCCTTTTCTGAAGAGACAAGGATCAAAGTATTAAACGCGGCAAAAGAACTTGGATATGAAAAAAAGAAAAAAAAGGCTGCTCAGCCCGCGGGTCTTTCCAAAGTCATCGTTATTATGTGTCCATTTTTGTCCAACCATTATTACTCGATCCTTGTACATTCCATCACAGAGCGCGCCCACGACTACGGATATGTCACCTTCGCGGCCCCTACTCTGAGGAATCCCAACACCGAGCAGTTCTACCTGAATATGATCCAGGATTTTGACGCGGCAGGCATTGTCTATCTTTACCCGACTTCCTGGCTTAAAGATGTTAACGATATGTCCAAACATATTCCCGTCATCAACATCGGGGATAAAAATGACGACATCATGTTTGACTCCATCCATGTCAGCAGCACCAAGCCGGCCTATCTGGTGGCAGAACATCTTCTCTCCCTCGGGCACCGGAAGATCACCTACGTATCCACGCCTATGAGCACAATTGAGCGTTCCCGTTCCAAACGTTTTGAAGGTCTGAAAAAAGCCTTTTATGAGCACGGATTCGATCCTGAAAATGTGACATGCCGCTCTGTTTCAACTGGAGAGTACAACACCCTTTCCCCGAATATGCTGGAGTATTCCTGCGGCTTTAACCTGACCAAAGAAATCCTTACCGAGGGAACAGATTCCACTGCGTTTGTGGCCTACAATGACATGGTCGCCCTGGGGATCTTAGACGCCCTTTTTGATATGAAATACAAAGTTCCGAATGATTTCTCTGTCTGCGGCTTCGACAACATCCCCATGGCAGACATGCGCAGGATCTCCCTTACAACGGTGGAACATTCCATCGAGGCAAAGGGGCGGGAGGCCGTGGACATCATCGTGCGGCACAGGGAATCCAAGACAAAAAATAAGCCGAGGAGCTTCGTTACGAAACTCGAGTTTGAGCCTTTCATCGTCAAGAGAAACAGCACCGGGAAAGCCAGGAACACCTAGCATTTCCGGTACACAGTCTCCCCCTCCTTCAGCGTCTCCGTCACCTTGATATCTTTCAGTTCTGATACAGGCGTTTTCAGTGGATTCCGATCGAGGATCACAAGGTCTGCAAGTTTTCCTTCCGTGATACTCCCTTTTTTGTCTTCTTCAAAATAGGCATAGGCCCCGTTGATCGTCACGGCTTTCAGTGCCTCGAAGACATCGACCCGTTCTTCCTCTCCAAGGATCTTTCCCTCCCTTGTCACCCGGTTTACTGCGCACCAGACTGTATGCAGCATATCCGGAGGGACAACCGGAGAGTCCTGATGAAAATTCACACAAAGCCCCTGCTCAAATGCAGACTTGGCAGGACTTATGGCTTCTGCCCTTTCTTCTCCCAGATTCTTTAAATGAATGTCACCCCAGTAGTAAACATGATCTACAAACATCGACGGGATCATACCGATATTTTTCATCCTGAGAAGCTGATCTTTCCGCACGGTCTGGCAGTGAATCATGACCGGTCTCAAATTATCTTCTTTTGAGACACCGCACTGTTCCATGGCCTTTTCAAAACTGTCTATCCACTGCTGGGCAGCCGCGTCTCCGTTGCAGTGGGCGAGGATCTGAACACCGTTTTCTATGGCATTCCGGATATATGTCTGTACTTTCTCCTGTTCCATTGCCGGATATCCCCGGTATTCTTCTTCTCCCACATAGGGTTTCGACAGCCATGCGGTCTTTCCCTGTGGAGATCCGTCCAGGATCACTTTCCGGCCGCCCAGTTTCAAGTGATTCCAGTATGCTTTTTTAAGTTCTGCATATTCCTGCTCCAGCTTTTCCGGTTCTTCTCCGACGAGGACATAAGAAACAACGTCTGCTTTCAGCAGCCCTTCTTTTGCGGCCTCAAACAAAGTCTCCATATCCTGTCCGGATGCCGCACCGTCCTGGATCGTAGTAATTCCGTGGGACAGGTAAAGCTCCTGGGCTTTCTCTATCTGTGCTTTCGGATCCCCTGGAATCTTTGCGTATACCCGGGCCAGAAGCAGGTTCAGTGCCTTCGTCTCTTCCGCATATCCGTCCGGTTCCATAGACCCCGGTATCCTGCCGAATCTGGAACCTTCCATATCAGGTGCCGACGCATCGATCCCTGCCTCTTTTAACAAAACGGAATTTCCAACCCCCATATGCCCGGACGCATGCAGCACAAATACCGGTATTTGATCAGAAACTTCATCCAATACGTTTTTATCCGGATGCTTCTTTTCATCCAGAAAATTGTGGTCATAACCCACACCTATGACAGCACCGCCGTCTCCAATCTTCTTTTCCTTCTGGAATGCGGTCAGGCGCATTTTGATGTCTGCGAAGCTTTCGCATCCGGACAAATCAGCAAACTGTGAAAATTGGGCCACAAGAGAAATATGACTGTGTCCGTCTATAAATGCCGGCATCAGGGTCTTCCCGTTAAGATCTGTCATCTCCGGCTGATGTGCAGCCCTCACTGCTTCTTTCAGGCTTCCTGTGAACGCAATGATGCCGTCCGATATCAAAACTGCCTCCGGCTCTGTCCGGGTGTCTTCCATAGTAAGAATATCCCCATTATAGTATATCTTGTCCATCTGATCCCTTCCTCTCTGTAAATCATTGACCTTGTTAGGATTTACAGATGGGAACAATTTTACTCCTCCGTTCAGCCCAAAATCTGCAAATTTTCAGAGCCGATTTCTGCCGTCACGTGGCATGACTGCCCCGGTACTTCTCCGTCCATATGAAAAAACTGAGGTTTCTCCATAAAAAATTCTGCCTTCCGGCAGCGGAAACTGTAAACACCCGGACAGCCAATATGCTTTCCTCCGGGTACTCTGGACAGCAGACGAATCATCTTTGCCTTTGATATGCCTGCCACAATACACAGATTCAGAAAACCGTCATCCGGCCGGGCATCCGGTGAAAATTTCAGGCCCCCGCCCTCATAAGGCAGGTTATGGACCGATGTAAACAGCACATCGTGAAATATTTCTTCTCTGGAATCATCAAGAACCAGCCGCATCTCAAACAGTTCAGCCGCAAACAGGCCGCGAAGACCGATCCCCAGATAAGTCAGTTTTCCCATGTGGAGCCGGTTCATCAGCTTTTTTGTCTTTGCGTGATTGACCATATGGCAGACCCGTGCGTCATATCCTATCCCGGAGCTGACGAGGAAACACCCGGAGGCATCGGGAGCAAAAGTGCTCCCCACATTGATCACGGCCCCGTTCTCATCTGCTAAGATGCTCCTGAGTCTCTCTTTCGGGTCTTTTGAATACCCCATCCCCCTGGCAAAGTCATTGCCGGACCCTGCGGGAATGAAAGCAAGCTTCGCCTCTGTTCCTTTCTTCATTCCCGAAACCGTCTCATGAAGTGTCCCGTCGCCGCCCACCGCTACAATCACATCCGGCCTGCCTTTCTCCGTGATCCGCTCTGCAAATCTCGCGGCATCACCTTCTCCTTTTGTCAGGAGTTCACGGAATACGATCCCTTCTTCCAGCAGATATGTCTTGATCTCCTCCCAGCAGCGCATTCCTTTTCTGGAACCTGCGTTTGGATTTACAATAAAATAATACATCATCATCCCCTATAAGCAGAGAAAGCCCCTTTTTAAAGGAGCTTTCCATCAAATAAATATTATACCGTGATCTCGGCTGTCATTCCGAGCATTTCTTTATTTTCATCCAGGATCGGCTGAATGACTTCGCTGACAAATTCCTCTGTCTGCTGTGGTGCACGTCCCACGAAGTTTTTCGGTTCCATGATCGCTTCCAGCTGTTCCATCGTCATTCCGAAGGAAGGATCGTTCGCAATCCTCTCCAACAGGTCGTTTTCTTTCCCTTCTTCTTTGACCACTTTTCCGGCCGCCATAGAATGTACACGGATCTTCTCATGAAGTTCCTGGCGGTCTCCGCCTGCTTTTGCTGCGTCCATCATGATATTTTCCGTTGCCATAAACGGAAGTTCTTTCATAAGACGGCTTTCAATAACCTTAGGATAAACGACCAGACCATCCACGACGTTCAGGTACAGATCCAGGATGCCGTCAATTGCAAGGAATCCTTCCGGTACAGAAAGACGCTTATTGGCAGAATCGTCCAGAGTCCTCTCAAACCACTGGGTAGAAGCTACGAGCGCAGGATTCATGGCATCGGAGATCACATAGTCAGCCAGGGAAGCCATACGTTCGCTTCTCATCGGATTTCTCTTGTATGCCATAGCAGAAGATCCGATCTGGTTCTTCTCAAACGGCTCCTCTACCTCTTTCAAATGCTGAAGGAGGCGGATATCATTGGAGAACTTGTGTGCAGACTGTGCGATGCCGCTTAAAACGTTCAGCACTCTGGAATCAATCTTCCTTGAATAGGTCTGGCCGGATACCGGCTGGCACTTCTCATATCCCATTTTTTCGGCAATCATGCCGTCGATCTTTTTGATCGTCTCATGGTCACCCTCAAACAGTTCCAAAAAGCTTGCCTGAGTCCCGGTCGTTCCCTTGGACCCGAGAAGACGCATATTGTCAATGACATGGTCAAGATCCTCCAGATCATACACAAGATCCATCAGCCAGAGGCTTGCCCGTTTCCCAACTGTAGTCGGCTGTGCCGGCTGAAAATGGGTAAAGCCAAGGGTCGGAAGGTCCTTGTATTCCAGAGCAAACTTGGAAAGCTCGGCGATCACATTCACAAGCTTTTTCTTCACAAGCTTTAATGCCTCTGTCATGATGATAATGTCTGTATTGTCTCCGACATAGCAGGAGGTGGCTCCCAGGTGGATAATGCCTTTAGCGTTAGGACACTGCTGTCCATAGGCATAGACATGGGACATCACATCATGACGGACTAATTTCTCACGCTCTTTTGCGACATCATAGTTAATGTCTTCTGCATGTTCTTTCAGCTCGTCAATCTGCTCCTGTGTAATAGAAAGTCCCAGTTCCTTTTCCACTTCGGCCAGTGCGATCCACAGTTTCCTCCATGTTTTAAACTTCATATCCGGTGAAAAGATATACTGCATCTCTTTGCTGGCATATCGTTCGGATAAGGGGCTCTGATATTTATCGTTCATGAATTCTTCTCCTTATTTGTCGTAATCTCCGCGGATATTATCCTTCGGCGGTTCCATCGGATATTCTCCCGTAAAACAGCCTTTGCAGATCGGCAGCCCCTCAGAGAGCTGTTCCAATCTCTCAGTCTTTAAGTAGCCCAGGCTGTCCGCTCCGATCAGATCACAAATTTCATCAATGCTTCGGTTATACGCGATCAGCTGCTCTCTGGCAGGAACATCGGTCCCGAAATAACACGGCCATAAGAAAGGCGGTGAACTGATCCTTACGTGGACCTCACTGGCTCCCGCCTCTCTGAGCATGGAGATGATCCGGTCGCTGGTTGTACCCCGGACGATAGAGTCGTCGATCATGATGACTCTCTTTCCTCTCACAGATTCTTTTAAGACATTCAGCTTAACCTGCACGCTGGACTCCCGGCTGCTCTGTTTCGGTTTAATAAATGTCCGTCCCACATAAGTATTTTTCACAAAAGCTGTTCCATAAGGAATTCCCGATTCCAGAGAGTAGCCCAGTGCAGCGGCATTGCCGGATTCCGGCACACCCACAACGATGTCCGCATCCACCGGTGAATCAATCGCCAGATACTTTCCCGCCTGAAGCCTTGACTGGTACACGCTGACTCCGTCAATACAGCTGTCCGGCCGCGCAAAATAGATGTATTCAAAAACACATCTGGCGGCTTCTCCCTTTGGAAGGCACATACTGCAGTCTGACTGAATGCCGTCTTTTGTGATCGTAACGATCTCACCCGGCTCCACATCCCGGACGAACTCAGCCCCTACCGTATCCAGAGCACAGGTCTCAGATGCCAGGATGTAGGCATTATCTCTCTTTCCGATGCAGAGCGGCTTAAAGCCATATGGATCTCTTGCCCCGATGAGCTTTCTTGGAGACATCACCACAAGAGAGTATGCGCCCTTTATCTTGCGGATGGCCTTTGCCACTGCGTCTTCCACGCTGTGGGTATTGACCCTCTCCCGGGCAATATGATAAGCGATCACTTCAGAATCTATGGTTGTCTGAAAAATAGCCCCGGAATATTCCAGTTCATGCCTTAACTCCAGCGCATTGATCAGATTACCATTGTGGGCCAGTCCCAGAGTACCTTTGACATAATTTAATACGAGCGGCTGCGCATTCTCGGGACAGCTCTGTCCTGCAGTAGAATATCTGACATGGCCGACACCAATATCGCCTTTCAGTTCGCCTAACGATTCCTGAGTAAAGACTTCATTACATAGTCCCATACCTTTTCTGGAAGAAACCTTCCCTTTCGGACCGTTGGTATCGGAAACCGCGATTCCGCAGCTCTCCTGTCCCCGGTGCTGAAGCGCAAATAAACCATAATAAATTGTAGAAGCCACGTCATTGCCGTCAAAATCATAGACTCCGAAGACGCCGCACTCTTCTCCTAACTTGTCAAAACGTTCTATGTCCATTTTCAAGCCTCTCTTAAGAATAAATTATAAGCCAAGTCTTCTGTATACTTCTTCGTATGCCTCTTCCACGTCCCCTAAATCTCTGCGGAAACGGTCTTTGTCTAATTTCTGGTTTGTCTCTAAATCCCAAAGACGGCATGTGTCCGGAGAAATCTCATCTGCTAAGATGATCTCATCTTTATAACGGCCGAATTCAATCTTAAAGTCAACCAGTTTAATGCCTATCTTCTTAAATTCCTCAATCAATGCCTCGTTTACTTTAAATGCATACTCTGTGATACGTTCTACTTCTTTGCGGTTGGAAATACCGATAGCATAAGCAAAATATTCGTTAATCAATGGATCTCCAAGATCATCATCTTTGTAGCTGAACTCAAGGGTTGGCTCTAACAATTCAAACCCTTCTTCAATTCCAAGTCTTTTAGAAAAGCTTCCTGCCGCCACGTTGCGGATAATCACTTCCAAAGGTACGATCTCTACCTTTTTTACAACGGTTTCACGATCGCTGAGTTCCTGTACATAGTGAGTCGGAACACCTTTTTCTTCCAGCATCTTGAACATGTAGTTGGACATGCGGTTATTTACAACACCTTTTCCGATAATCGTTCCTTTTTTCTCTCCGTTGAACGCTGTCGCATCATCTTTATAGTCGACAATTAATAAATCCGGATCTTCTG
The DNA here is from genome assembly GCF_000432215.1 of Anaerostipes sp. CAG:276. Classification (NCBI taxonomy): domain Bacteria; kingdom Bacillati; phylum Bacillota; class Clostridia; order Lachnospirales; family Lachnospiraceae; genus Anaerostipes; species Anaerostipes sp. CAG:276. The sequence continues at coordinate 55,342 of NZ_FR889181.1, read as the reverse complement.
TTGTAAATACTTTCTTTGCCTTTCCTTCATATAATAATTCCTGTTTCTCCATGTCTTATCTCCTTTATTCTTCTGCTTTTGCTGCATTGCCTCAAACCGGAGGCTTCCTCACAAATAGTATCACATATAAAAAACCAGTGCAATATTTTCTACTGCACTGATTTTTATTTTTCGACAAACAAAAAAATTATTAGTCATCCTCAAGAAGGTTGGTATCCGGCGGTATCACGCCCCTTTTCAGCTTCGTGTAAATGATCCTTCTCACAGCTTTATCTATGACAGATTCCTTGATCTCCCCATTTTTTACAGCCTTTCTCACGGCCTTAAACGCCTGTCCCAGATTCTCCGGCATAACGACAATATTTACGCCTGCCTTTACCGCCTTCACCGCAGCCTCTCCTGAAGTATAGTTATCTGTGATGGAATTCATATTCATAGCGTCGGTCAGGATCAGACCGTCATATTCCAATTCATCTCTTAAAATGTCCGATATTACCCGCTCGCTTAAACTGCACGGCTCCTTTTCATCCGTTACATTGGTAAGGATCAGGTGGGAAACCATGACTGCGTCAGCGTCTGCATCCATACCGCTTTCAAATGGAAGAAACTCTTTTTTCCTCAGCTCCTGGATAGACTGCTTCGTCTCCACTGCCCCTCTGTGAGTATCTCCAAGAGCGTCGCCGCTTCCCGGAAAATGTTTTAATGTCGCAGAAAACTGCTGCTTCTGCATACTTTTCACCAGTGTCTTAACGATGGATGCCACTTCCTTGGCATCAGAGCCAAAGGCCCGGTTTCCAACCTCAGTGTTGTTCTCATTTGAGAGAACATCAGCCACAGGGGCCAGATTCATATTGATGCCAAGAGCCTTGAGCTGTCTGCTCTGCTCCTTCCCCATCTTGGCGATCTGCTTGTCTGTGTAGGTCTCCCCGATTTCTTTGGCGTCAGGATACTGGCTGACTGCGTCCGGCAGCTTTGAGGCAATCCTCGAGACAGTGCCTCCCTCTTCATCAGCCGCTATAAACAGCGGTACATAGGAAGCGCTTTGAAAATCCTTCGTAAGCTGCTTTAATTGCTTCTCAGAATCTACATTTTTTGAAAACAGAAGAATCCCGCCCACAGGATATTTCTTCATAGCCTTTTTCATGGAAGCTGTAACCTTTGTCTGATTCTTGCTGCCCGAACTGTCCAGAGAGTACATGGATACCATAAAGAGCTGTCCGATCTTCTGTTTCAGTGTCATCTCCTTCGTGATATCCTTTGCCATGCCCTGAAGGGTAGCCTCGTCCAGATCTTCTGTTTTTGTATAGTCCTTTTTGCCGTCAATGTTGCACCCGCATAACAAAAGACAGAGTGCCAGCAGCATGCATGTAATACGTCTTTTCATCATAGAAATTCCTTTCTTCAATGAAGTTATTATAGCATGGAATGGCACTTCTGTCATTGTCCTTACATTTAAAACTTTGTGTCCTACGGAAGGATCGGGAACAGGATCATAGCCTTAAACTGATCTCCGTCGATCTCGATCTTAAATTCTCCCCTGCAGTTTGCAGTAAAGCTGTCTGCGATCGAGAGTCCCAGGCCGTTTCCTTCACTGGTCCTGGATTTTTCTCCTCTGTAAAAGCGCTCCATGATCTCCTCCTCCGTAAAGTCCATTTCATAACCGGACGTATTCTGGACCGTCAGGCAGACTCTGCTGCCCTGATTTGAGATCGTGGCAAAAATCCTTGTACCTTTCAGGGAATACTTCAGTGCATTTTCCAGTATATTCTGCACTACCCGGTACATGCGGTTCACATCCCCCTTAAATTTCGTATGCTCTGCATCACACTGAAATTTCACTTTAAAGCCGGACTCTCTGATCTGATCGCTCATATCCTCCAGAGTCTGTTCCATCAGTTTTTTAAGATCCATCGGCTCCAATGTAACCTTGGCCTCACCGCTGGTGGATTTTGCAAGTTCAAACAGATCAGCGATCGTATTTTTCAGTCTCTCTGTTTTCTGATTCAATATGGTCACATAATCCCTCGCCTCAGGAGAAAGTGAATCATCTCTTGCAAGAAGATCCACATAGCTGATGATCGACGTGAGCGGCGTTTTCAGATCATGGGATACATTTGTGATCAGGTCGATCTTCATGCGTTCCCCTTTCATCTGGTCCTGGAGGGATTTGTCCAGGCCGCTTCCGATGTTGCTCAGCTGTTTCGACGCGTTATAATACAGGGATTCCTTCGGTATGTCTGCATCGGCTTTCAGATCTCCCTCCGAGATCCTCTCGATCTGCCAGATCAGTTTTCCAAGATCCCTCTGCTGCCTCGCAACCTCATCAAAATGTTCTCCCAGATATTTCATGCCAAGGACACCCACACAGAGGGCAATCACTGCCAGAAGAGGCGACCAGCCGATCATAAACAGTCCTGCAAAGAAAATCGCAAGCATGAGGTATTTCCCTTTTCGGTAGATCGAAAGCCGTTCCACGGCCAGACGGTCTGCGAACTCCAGAGCTTCTTTCTCGGCCTCCCGTCTCTGCCTGTTCCTGCGGTACCATCTCCGGGCCGTGCCCACGCAAAGTGTGTGTTCTAAAAATGTTCCTTCTTTCAGTCGCCAGACTGTTGTCTGCAGACAGATAGACAGCACCATCCCGATCATTAGAAGTACGATCCCCGCAAATGTCATAATCGGTATCAGATCTTCCTGCTGAAGAGCACCGATGGATGCAGCCGCCACTGTTCCTGTTCCCATGAACAGTCCGAAGCCAATGACGCACAGGATCACCTCGTACCAGATGCGGTCCATATTCTCAAAAAAGCGTGCGCGGCTTTTCTGAAGTGCAAACAGCACGGACAGGGCAAGCAGTCCCAATACCTCTGCTCCCAATAAGATGGACAGCTTGATCATCATTTCTTTCCTCACATCAGGAAATGTCTTATAGTGTTTATTCAGCGCGTTATAATACCCATCGTAAAAGCCTACTTCGATCACTGCTGATTCCAGCCTCTGCTGTTTTGCATCGTCAATGAAAAATGTCTGTGGCAGGGAAAGGCTTCCCCTGTTCATAGAGTTTCCGCTGATATTGTAAAAATCCGACGGTGACATCGTATTATCTTCGGAATCATAATAAGCCTCATCCATATTTGCATTGCTTGAATATTTTGCTCTTATGCTTTTGTTGGGATTCAATCCATACCCCAGCGTATCGTTTCTGTTGATCACGATCTTTTTCTTAAATACAGGTTTTCTTGCTGTCTTGGCATCGGCACCGTATTCTTTCGTCACGGCTTTTTTGCCGTAGGGCTGAATCGTAAGTTTTGCCTTTACAAAAATCTCGTTTTCAAGGTTGGACGGAAGTTCTGATTCAACATCATCATAATTCTGATCCATCAGATTATTCGCTTTCACCCATTTGTTTAAAATCCTCTGGACGGCGTGCACATAGTAATCGGAGTCTTCCATCCGCTCACCTTTTTTGATCGTTGTGAAATCCAGTCCGTCATTATAATTATCCATGGTGTGCATCTGATAGATGCCGAACAGCACTCCGCCCACCATGGCGATGATCACCGCAGCGATCAGTCCGCTGTTAATCCATTTTTTCCATTTTGTATCCAATTCCCCATACCACCTTTAAATATTTTGGGTTCTTCGGATCAATCTCAATCTTTTCACGGATCCTCCGAATATGAACCATCACTGTGTTTTCTGTTGCATACGCCGCTTCTTCCCAGACTCTTTCATAGATTTCTTCGGCGGAAAAAACTCTGCCCGGATGCCTCATCAGCAAATTCAGAATTTTAAACTCAGTTGCTGTGACTTTCACCGGTTCCCCGTCCACATAAATGCATTTGCCGTCCAGGTCCAGCGTCAATCCGCCAAGGATCAGCCGGTTCTTATCTTCCGGCCCTGCCGCTTTGCTGCCGAGCTGTAAATATCTGCGAAGCTGGGATTTTACCCTTGCAATCAGCTCATCCGGCCGGAAAGGTTTGCTGACATAATCGTCCGCCCCCATGGAAAGTCCTAAGATCTTATCGCTCTCCTCCGTCTTAGCAGACAGGATGATGATCGGAATATTTTTACTCTCCCGGATCTTCATGGTAGCAGATAATCCGTCCATACCCGGCATCATTATGTCAATGATCAGAAGCTGGATATCCTGCTCCACGAGCACATCCAGAGCCTCCAGGCCGTTATAAGCTGGAACTACATCATATCCTTCCAGTTCCAGACGCTTTTTGATCGCTCCCACAATCTCTTTGTCATCATCTACTACTAAAATCTTGGGCTGTGCCATAGTCTTCCTCCTCTTTTTCTTGATAACCACAGTGTATCATCCAATTCTGAGATTTCATTGAATACAATTCTGAAAAAAATCTTACAATCGTTGTTTTATTTCTTTTTCTTCGGCGCATAGTCTTTAAGTTCCGGGAGTGCACCTCCTGCCACAGCCCACAGATAAAGGCTGGCCACAGTTCCATAGGGGCTGTACCGCCCCGCGTATTTTGCAAATAACTTGGGAGTAATGGTTCTGTGATGGTAAAGCATTCTCATCCCTCTCTGGATCGCCAGATCAGAATAGCTTACGATATCCGGCCGCTGCATGGAAAATGTCATCAGCATCTCCGCCGTCCATACCCCGACTCCGGGCAGTTTTGTAAGCTCCTTCTTGACCTGTTCATCCCCGGCCTCTTTCAGGCCCTCAAGGTCCAGACTGCCGCTCAGAATTCTGTCAGCAGCAGCTTTTATGTACCCTGCTTTCCTGAAAGAAATCCCAAAGCTTTGAAGTTCTTCTTCTGTACACTCCCCCACCTTTTCGGGAGTGACATCCGAAAGTCCGTCTTTTATCCTCCTCCAGACTGTCTCCTGGGCCTTCGTGGAGATCTGCTGTCCCACGATGGAATTCACAAGCGCCGCAAACAATTCTGTGTGAACCTCTCTTTTTATAAATCCGATCCGGTCAATAGCCTGTCCCAGGACCGGGTCCCTCGATTTTAAGTACCCGATTTCCTGTTCTCCGTATTTAAAATATTCCATGAATTTTTCTCCTTTATTCTTCTTTCTATTATAACAGAACCTGAGCCGGATGAAACAAAAAGGAACTGCATATTCTAAAGGCATCACATTTTCCACATGATTTCCGTTCGGCTCTTAGAATGCCTCACTCCAATCATGTAGAAAATGGAGATAATGTCTGCTGGATAAAGAATTCTTCAAACAGGAGGCAACATTCTGCAATAGTTTTTCTTCACTATCATAAGGAAGCATTTCAAGAGCTGACTGGAGATAGTGGAGAAAAACTCACACTTACTTGGAAAGGAGTTTTTATGTCTATTTTTGAACCAAATCTTTTAATCCATGAAAAATCACCCTATCTGCTCCAGCACGCTCATAATCCAGTGCGCTGGTATCCATGGGGTTCCGAAGCTTTTGAAAAAGCCAGGGCAGAAGACAAGCCTGTTTTTTTGAGTATCGGCTATGCCTCCTGTCATTGGTGCCATGTAATGGAGGAGGAATCTTTCGAAGACCATGAGGTAGCAGAGCTTTTAAACAAGCATTTTATTTCTATTAAAGTAGACCGGGAAGAACGCCCGGACATTGATTCCGTCTATATGTCTGTCTGCCAGGCAATGACCGGTTCCGGAGGCTGGCCCATGTCTGTTTTTATGACACCTGACCAGAAACCGTTTTTTGCAGCCACTTATCTGCCTAAGACTTCCCGATACCATCTGACAGGCCTCATGGACCTGCTGCCCCGGATCTCTCTCTTATGGAAACAGGACCGGGAACGCCTTTTAAAGATCGGAAATGAGATCACAGACCACCTGAATACAGACCAAAGACCGTCAGAAACTGTTTCCCTGTCAGAAGATGTCCCGGCTCAGGCCCTGGCAGATCTTAATGCATCCTTTGACAACGTCAACGGTGGGTTCGGCACGGCGCCCAAATTTCCGACTCCGGCAGTGCTGCTGTTTCTGATTCAGCAATACAAGCTGTGCGGTGACAAAGACAGCCTGGCTATGGCAGAGCACACACTTCTTCGCATGTACCGGGGAGGGATCTTTGACCACATCGGAGGCGGCTTTTCCCGCTATTCTACCGATGACCGCTGGCTTGTGCCCCATTTTGAGAAAATGCTGTATGACAACGCACTGTTATTAGAGGCATATGCGGAAGCTTACGCGTGCTGTGAGAATCCTCTCTTCCCGGAAATCGCCGACGCCGTCGTATCCTGCGTCTTGAATGAACTTTCTCATCCCGATGGAGGCTTTTACTGCAGCCAGGACGCTGACAGCGAAGGAGAAGAAGGAAAATACTATACTTTTACCAGAGATGAAGTCCTTCACGTTCTGGGAGAAGAAAACGGCAGCCTTTTCTGCTCCCTCTATGATATTACGGACCGGGGAAATTTTGAAGGCAAAAGCATCCCGAATCTGCTCAAGCAGTCTCCATTCCCGAATGACCACGAGGGTCTGAAAAGGATGAAAAGGACCCTTTATCTTTACCGAAAAAAACGGACCAGCCTGTCCACAGACAAAAAGATCCTGACTTCCTGGAACTGTCTGATGATCTCTGCCCTTACAAAGGCATCCCGGATCTTCGGGCGGGAGAAGTTCCTTGCTGCCGCTCAGAAGGCAGAATCTTTCCTCGACAAACATTTAAGGAAAGATGACGGTCGTCTGTTTCTCCGGTGGTGTGACGGTGAAGCGGCTTACGACGGCCAGCTGGAGGACTATGCTTTTTATTCTCTGTCCATGCTTTCCCTCTACCGCTCTACATTTCTGGAAGAATATCTTGAAAAGGCGGTACAGGCGGCAGATCTCATGATCTCTCTGTTTTTTGACCGGGAACACGGCGGTTTTTTCCTCTATTCCAGCGAAAGCGAGGCCCTGATCTTAAAACCGAAAGAACTCTATGACGGCGCCATGCCTTCCGGCAACTCCGCTGCCCTCCATGTACTCTTTATCCTGTCTAAAATAACCGGAAAATCCATATACAGAGACTGCATGGATCAGACTTTTTCTTATTTTTCCCCCGAGCTGTCTGTCCATCCTTCTGCTTACTGTTATGCTCTGTCCGTGCTGTCTTCCCAGTTTCATCCGTCCAGACAGCTGGTCATCACAACAAAAAAAGAGAGCCTTCCCAAAAAATTCATGGAACTGCTCTCCAAACCTCAGATGAACGACTTCACCGTGCTGGTCAAAACAGAACAAAACAAAGATACACTGGCTGCCATTGCTCCGTTCACGAAAGAATATCCGGTTCTTGCTGATAAAACATCCTGCTACCTCTGTCGGGGAGGAGCATGTCAGGCCCCGGTCTTTGACGCAGAAAGCCTGGAAACACTCTTACAGGCGGCGGATTAACCCGGCCGCCTGGTCCGGCGTCATGTGATGGTGAAGTACCCCATTGATTATAAGATTAGGGCCTTTGCCGCATCGCCGGGTACACCTGCCTTTCACAATTTTAATGGAGATCCCCTGGTCCCGTTCTTTCTCCTCACCGGCAGCTTCCACAGCCCTCAATATTTCAAGGGCTTTTCCTGCCCCGCAGGACGGGCCGGTGCAGACCTTAACCTCATATTTTTCTGAAACTTCCTTGAAGCCGGGATACTTTTTTACGAACGCGGCCAGAAAGGACGGCTTGACTCCAAGCCGCAGGGCAGCTTCTTCCTGTACTGCTTTCGGGATGCATCCCAGCACCTCCTGGATCTCCCGGAGAGCAGAAAGAATCTCTTCCTGTCCCGCGGGCTTTCCCTGCCTCTCATAAAACCTCAGGATCTCATCGACATGCGGATTCATGACTTCTCCTTTATGCTCTGTTCAAAACTTCCCCTGTCTGTGATCATATCGAGAACTTTCAGTTTCCGGTCCCAAAAAGTATATCTCACTCTGCAGCAGAGACTTTCTCTGATCCTCCGGTCCATTGCCCCGTGTTCCGGCGCAAGAAGCTCATTTCCCTCTCCCGAAAGCAGCTGGGCCCGGAGTTTTAAATCTCCCTGACGGATGATGATTCTGGATTTCCAGTCTGTCTTTACCTTAGCGCCCAGGTAAGTACCCATCTTATATTCTTTTCCGTATAAATGAAGCGCCGCCAGCACGCCATCGAAATGAAGACCTGCAATCGGTATTTTTGCCGCCGCCAGCATCAGGCTGTTCTTTCCGCTGTCGGGAAATATGCTCTGGGACCATAGGTAGGCATCCGGAAAAGATCCGCCCCAGTCCTTTTCAATGTATCCTGTCCCCTGATCAAAGTTCATTTTATATCCGTTCAAAGTGAGTTCTCCGAAAAGCTGATGCCGCATACTGATGATTCCATGGCGGCACTGCATTCCGGGCACATACCGGAACGGCCCCATAATATCGGAAGAAAGAGGATGAATATTTTTATAAATGATCCTCCCCTCAAGGCTCAGTCCTTCCTCATGGATATTGAGAAGAATCCCCCGCTCAGAGAAAATGCTTGCTGGACCCTCTCCTCTTCCCGTGTCCAGGACCACATGAAACTTCTGTTTCGAACCACAGAAAGCCTCTGCCTTCCATGAAAAATACCATGACTGTTCCTTTGTAATCACCTGAAGGGATGAAAATGCATTTCCTTCCCGGTCAATATGATAAGCCGGTATGACCGAAAACATCTGATCCCCTTTCTGGTGTTTTAAATACCATCCTTCAAAATAATTATTCTTTCTTTTTGTACCCTGAAATGCATTCGGGTTTTTCATGTGTTAAATCCTCCTTTGCTGGATTGTCAATCAAATTTCCTTTATAGTCAAATCTGGAACCATGACATGGACAGTCCCAGCTTAATTCCTCCGGATTCCATTTAAGGATGCACCCCAGATGCGGACAGGTCAGAGAAACCACGTGAACACTTCCTTTTTCGTCTCTGTATCCCCCGGCCTTTTTCCCTTCGTATTCGATCACGCCGCCCTGTCCCTTTTTAAGATGCGCTGCCGCTTCATCCGGAATCTTCATTCTCTCCAGCACAAAGTTCCTGGCAGTCTCCATCCCCTCTTTTGCCAGCGGTTTGGCTGAAGCTTTCAGATGAAGCCTCTGAGGTGAAAAAACATGGGCAAAGGCATTCTTCTTTTCAATAATATAATCTGTAATCAAAAGAGCCGATGCCATGGAAGAACTCATTCCCCACTTTTTAAATCCTGATGCCACATACCATCCCGTCTTTGAAAAAGAGTAATATCCAATGTACGGAATGGAATCAATGGTCATACAGTCCTGTGCGGACCAGGCGCTTTCCACCCGGCAGTTTTCCCAATACTGTCGGGCATTAGACTCAAGCATCTGATACTGCCCTCCCAAAAGATTCTCTCCCGTCCTGTGACCGCCGCCGCCAAATAATAAATATGGCCCGTAAGACCGGAACGACAGGCCGTCATTTGGATCGACTCCCAGATACATATTTTCTATATGATCGGTTCCCGTGAGAGCCAGAACATAGCTCCTTTCCTGATGCATCCGCAGAAAATAATATCCGGGCCGGTTCATGATGGGATAATGGGTCGTAAAGACGATATTCTCCGCCTCAACAGTTCCCTGGTCCATGATAATTTTATTTCCTTCCACGTCTGTGACAAGGGTCTGTTCATATATCTCCAGCCCTTCCGCCGCTGCTTTTAAGAATTTCAGCGGATGGAATCTGGCCTGTCCGGTATACCTGACCGCCCCTTTCACGGAAAATGGAAGTTCTGTCTGTGACGTATAATCGGCCGGAAGTCCTAATGACTGTGCCGCGCGGACTTCTTCCTTCAGCGCCTCCTCCTGATATTTGGAATATAAATAGGAGGAACACTCTTTAAAATCACAGTCGATCTGATGATCCTTGATCAGCTCCCTGTATTTTCTCACCGCAGCCTGGTTCATCAGCGCATACTGCCTGGCCTGTTCCTTTCCGACTTCACGGATCAGCTTTTGGTAGATAAGACCATGGGAAACTGTAATTTTTGCCGTAGTCCCCTTTGTCTGTCCGCTGCCGATCCTGTCTGCCTCCAAAACGAGAACCTCTCTACCCTCCAATGACAAGAGATACGCTGTCAGAATCCCGGCCATGCCTCCGCCGATCACTGCAGTTTCAACTTTTTTTCTCCCCTGAAAAGGCGGGAAAGAAGGCATATCCACAGTCTTTTCCCAAATTGTATCCACTAAAATCCCTCCCTTCATTTATTTTTCTTTTTAGGATGGCTCAAATCAATCAGGACTATTCACGGCAGAATTGTTAGCACTCATATTAATCGAGTGCTAATTTTCTCTTGACTTTCCCTTTCTGTGGCTCTACAATATTATGCAGAACGGCAGATTCCTGCTCTGCCGAAGAATTGAAAATTAAACCTGTCAATAGAAAATCAATGCAAAGGAGTGTGTATATCATGGCACAAAAACATGGTAACCTTTCAATTAACAGTGAAAACATTTTTCCAATCATTAAAAAATGGCTGTATTCCGATCATGACATCTTCGTCAGGGAATTGATCTCCAACGGATGCGATGCTATCACAAAACTTCGAAAACTGTCCTCCATGGGAGAATACGAATTTCCGGAAGGCCACAAAGAAAAAATCGAAGTCATCGTAGACGCAAAAGAAAAAACAATGAAGTTCGTCGACACCGGCCTTGGTATGACGGCTGAAGAAGTCGAAGAATACATCACACAGATCGCGTTTTCAGGAGCCACAGAATTTTTAGAGAAATATAAAGATAAGACAGATCAGGACCAGATCATCGGACATTTCGGACTTGGCTTCTATTCTGCATTTATGGTAGCCGACAAAGTTTATATCGACAGCCTCTCCTACAAAGAAGGGGCAGTCCCGGTACACTGGGAATGCGACGGCGGTACAGAATATGACATCGAAGACGGCGTCCGGGATCAGGTCGGAACTCAGATCACACTGTTTTTAAATGAAGACAGCCTGATGTTTGCCAACGAATCAAAAGTTGAGGAAGTCATTCAAAAATACTGTTCTTTCATGCCTGTGGAAATCTTTTTGACTGATGCGGGCAAAGAACAGGAATATGAGACGATCGACGAATCAGAACTGACTGAAGAAGACGTGGTTGTCGAGCACATCCATGAGGATGCAAAAACCGAAGAGAAAGAAAATGAAAACGGTGAGAAAGAAACGGTGGAGGTCTCTCCCGCAAAAGATCTGGTAAAAATCCATAAGCGCCCGGTATCCTTAAGCGATACTCATCCGCTCTGGATGAAACACCCGAACGACTGCACGGACGAAGAATACAAGGCATTTTACCATAAAGTATTCGCTGACTTTAAAGAGCCTCTGTTCTGGATTCACCTGAATATGGACTATCCGTTTAATCTGAAAGGAATTTTATACTTCCCTCAGATCAACACAGAGTATGACTCCATCGAAGGAACGATCAAGCTCTACAACAGCCAGGTATTCATCGCCGACAACATCAAGGAAGTCATCCCTGAATTCCTGATGCTCTTAAAAGGTGTCATCGACTGTCCGGATCTGCCGCTGAACGTTTCAAGGAGTGCGCTCCAGAACGACGGCTTTGTGAAAAAAATCTCCGACTATATTTCCAAGAAGGTTGCGGATAAACTGAGCGGCATGTGTAAGACTGATCGGGAAACCTATGAAAAATACTGGGATGATATCAGCCCGTTCATTAAATTCGGCTATATCAAGGACCAGAAATTCGGAGAAAAGATCAAAGATTATATTCTGTTTAAGAACATGGACCAGAAATATTTAACCCTCAGTGATCTGGCTCCGGCACCGGCTGATGAGAAAGACAAGACAACCATCTACTACATCACGGACGAAGTACAGCAGAGCCAGTATATCAACATGTTTAAGGAACAGGGTCTGGATGCCGTGATTCTGAAGCACAATATTGATTCTGCATTTATCTCCCAGTTAGAACAGCAGAGCCAGAACCTGGCGTTCAAACGGATCGATGCGGATGTGGAAGGCGCACTGAAAGAGGATTCCGAAGAGGATCTCACCGATATCACGACTGCTCTGACAGAACTATTTAGAAAGACTCTCGGAAAAGAGAATCTGGATGTCCATGTGGACAAACTGAAAAACGAGGACATATCTGCCGTCATTACCTTATCCGAGGAGAGCCGCCGGATGCAGGACATGATGAAGATGTACGGCATGGCAGGCATGGACCCGGCCATGTTCGGAGGAGCAGAATCCCTGACCTTAAATGCCAACAACCAGCTGGTGCAGTACCTGTTTGAACACGGGGACGCAGAGAATACACCGATCATCTGCGAACAGCTGTATGACCTGGCAGTTTTGAGCAACAAACAGCTCCCTGCAGACCAGATGACCAAATTTATCGCACGCAGCAACAAGATCATGCAGATGCTGACGAAATAGAAAATGAGCCGCAGACAATTTCACAGACTGTCTGCGGCTCTCTTTTACCTGTCACTTATCCTAAACTTTACAAAACCGAAATATAATCTCAAATCCTTCTGTGTAATCCTCCGGGATCTCAATCTGTATTCCCAGGCTGTCCGCCGTCTGTTTTGCCAGATAAAGTCCCATTCCGGTGGAATTCTTTCTCTTTTCCTCTGTGTCTCCGGTAAATCCCTTTTCAAAAAGAAAGGGAAGATCCCAGGGCTTTACTCCGATTCCATTGTCCCTGACTGCCAGTGTTACATCCCCGCTTTCTGCATCACGCTTTGTATACAGCTTCAAAAAAGATGCTTCTGCTTTCTGCCCGGCATATTTCAAAGAATTGCTCACTGCCTGACGGATCAGGAAAGAAAGACCTTTTTTGTCCGACAGAACATGTAAATCTTCCACTTCATTTATGACACGGATCTTCTGTTCCTTCAGCAGATTTTCATATCCGCAAAGCACTTCCCCGCATATATCAGAAAGAGATACTTGTTCAAATACATAGTCTGTACATACATTTTTTATCCTTGCGTAATACAGCATTCTCTCGACATTTTCTTCTATGTTGGTCTGCACATACTCAAGCCTCCTGTAAGCAGCAGAAGACATCTCATCATTTCGGTTATCCAGAACAAAGGTCATCAACGCCAGCGGAGTTTTGATCTCATGGGCCCATGATTCAATATACTCCTCATACTCCGCAAGATCCGCCTCCTGATCCCGGATCTTATGGTCCAGCATTTCAATGCGCTCTCCTATGAGTCCCATCGCCTGTATTTCCCTGTCATTCATAGATAAAAGTTCTATCTCATTTGGAGAACTTCCGGGCTTCTCCAGGAACCGCATAAAGTCCTTTTCTTTTTTCCTGTCCCTTCTGTCCAGCCAGAGACCCATAAATACGTATAAGATTACGGCAGCCAAAATCACCGAAGGCAGGATGGCATAAAAGCTGCCAATGTCTGAGAGCCAGAGAAACATACAGAATACGAGACAAAGAACCATGGTAAACACAAACCATTCTTTGTATTTTAATAAAATCTGCTTCCATCTGTCAGTCATCGCTTTCTCCGATCTCTGTAAGGCAGTACCCTATCCCTCTTCTTGTCTCTATTCTATAAGGGATATGAAGTTTTCTTATGGTTTTCTTTATTCTTGTCATGTTCACCTGAAGTGCATTTTCATCGATATACTCTGTGGTTCCCCATAATCTCTCTGACAGCATGGATTTTGTCACAGTTTCTCCCGCATGCAGCAGAAGCAGTTCCATGATCTTTCCCTGATTTTCAGGCAGTACCGCCGACTGTCCATTCATATACACCGTAAAAGTCTGGCGGTCCAGCCTGACTCCCTGAATCTCCGCAAAGCGGTCTCTGTCCTCATATCTTCGGAGCAGGTTTAAAATCCGGGCGGTCAGCCTGTCTTTGTGACAAGGCTTTGTCAGATATTCATCTGCCCCCAGCTTAAGGGCATGCAGTTCATCCTTTAACTGATCCCGGCTGGTCAGCACAAGAACTGGCACTGTACTTATCTTCCTGATGGATCTGCATATCTCAAAGCCCGTGATTCCCGGAAGATTCAGATCCAGCAGCACCAGATCAGGAGACAGACTGAGAATCTTCCTGGCCGCATCGGAAAAGTCCGCAAGACAGTCCGTCTCATAGCCCTCCTTCATAAGAATCGAAGCAAGTTCTTCCCTCATAAATACGTCATCTTCTGCAATCACAATCTTTTTCACGCTATCCGCCTTTCAGCCGTCGTCCCTCTTAAGCTTTGTCTGCCGGAGGATCTGTTTGTCGCTCATTTTCATGACGGCCACAATATATCCTAATTCTATCACACACACAAGCAGAATTACAGGCACTGCTGACGCTGTAAGAATTCCTTCTCTTCCCCGCATGTCAGATGCAGCAAAGCCTGAGGCCATGGACCGAATGCCAAACAGGCTTCCGAAAGCGGCGGCGGATATGGGCAGAAGGAAGAACCATCTGATCTGTCTCCTGGCAGACTCGCACAAATATTTGCAGCGGCATCCGAGACGAAGAATCGTCCGGTATCTCTTTTTCGTCTGCTGCTGATGCATCAGAAACTGCACGCCAAGCACCGTATTTGCGATAAGAAGAAAGATGACCCCCAGATAAATGGTTGTATAACTGGCTGCCGCCGTATAAAACAGCTGCCTGCCCATGCTCTTTAAATAGCTTTCATACTTTAGGGAAGTTTTGTCCAGCCGGGTGTTGATATCTGTCATGGTTTGCATCAGCCCTTTCTTCCGGACAACAGAATCCTTGAGCTTTATATTCCAGTACGAATGAAACTGCCCTTCTGTCAGCTGTTCAAATACCGGATCAGGAACGACCAATCCATAGCTGATCGTAATCGAACGGTCCGTGACGATGTTTTCCTGACAGTATGTTTTGGACAGTTCATATCTTTCGTGGTTCATTTCCACAGCGGGCCGTGTTTTCAGCGCAGACTTCATTGTCCTGTCGATATCCCCATTTGAATATTCCCTGCTGGTATAGAGAGCAGCCTGACGGCTTTTCAGACGGAGCGGCTCGTCTCCCTTCAGCTTTAGAATTCGGTTATATCCGGATAAGGAGATCAGGTAGGGTTCATCAAAATATTGGAGATTGTTTAGAAGAACTTCTCTGCCCTGAGAGTCCTCCTGCGCCTTTACGGCTTCGTAAAGTTCCGCTCCGGAAAAAGTTCCCTCTGATTTGTTCCCCTTAAACGGACCTGTTTTCACCTGGAATGATTCCTCTGTAAATTCATCCAGATTCAGCTGTTTCAGCTCTCTTTTGATCTGTCCCGGCTCTCCTTCAAAAGTATAGTCAATGACATGACGGTTATTGAGACCAGAGTTTACGCCGATGGCACATCCATATCCAAAACAGCAGAACGCAGCCAGCATAAGCATAGAGGACACCGCTATGGAATCCGGCCTCAGAACGATCGTCTCCTGGATCTGACGGAATGTAAAAACGGCCAGTCCCTTATTGCTGTCTTTTTGCTTTAGGTACATATCAAATACAATTCCTATCCCCCTGAAAATAAGGAAGGTCCCGCCGATACCCAGTACCATAATCACAGCCATTTCTCCAGGTGATCTCCACGCATTTACCTTCAGGGCCCGGAGATAGGCCGCTGCCAGCATAAAAAATCCCGCTGCCAGCTGTATAGCTGTGAAACAAGTCCTGTGATCCCTGTGCCTCTTATCCTGTGACTGGGACAGCAGCTGTGTGATCTCTTTTCGGACGGTCTTTATACTCTGAAAAAGCAGTGCAGTAAGCCTGACGGCAAAATATCCGGCAGCAGTCCACAGTGCAGCGGAAAGCGAAAATGTAAAACGATGCCCCACAATTCCCATCCCCGCCGCTTTTGCCGTGATCATACTGATCAGCTCTGACAGAAGGACCGCTATGGGGATACCTGCGGCAAGCGACAGGATACTGTTCCAGATATCCTCAGCAAGGAGCATGGCAAACAATTTCCTCCGACCCATTCCAAACATCAGATAGATGCCCATTTCATGGCTCCTCTGCTCCATTCGGTATCTGTCTGAAAAATACACGAGAAAAAACAGGAAAAAAAGAGAGATCCCATAAAGAACAGGAATCAGAAGCAGCAGCTTTTGGACGGCATCGCTCTCCATTTTTTTCAAAAATACCATCACATCCTGATTTTCAAGAGACAGAATAATATAAAATGCAGCAATGGAAACGATAAGAGATACAAACAGCAGCCCGTTTTCTTTTCTGTTTTTCCTGCTATTTTTTCTGACGGTCTCAAAGAACATTGGCACTTCCCCCTCCCAGCTGAGCCATGACTGCTATGATCCTGTCATAGAACTCCTGTCTGGATTCCGCCGGAACCCTTTTCCTCAGCTGATGAAAAATTACTCCGTCCTGAATAAAAAGGATCCTAGAACAATAGCTGGCCACATTGGCATCATGGGTCACCATAAGGATCGTGGCCTTCTGCTCCCTGTTCAGATCAGAAAGCTTCTGCATCAGCAGCCTGGCATTTTTAGAATCAAGTGCCCCTGTGGGTTCATCCGCCAGCAGAATCTCTGGGTTTAACAAGAGCGCCCTGGCCGCTGCGGCCCGCTGCTTCTGCCCGCCGGACAGTTCCGAAGGAAACTTTCCAAGAATATCCTCTATATCAAGGCAGACGGCCAATTCCTTCAGGCGGTGCTTCATCCTGCCTGCATTATGGATGGCAGCCGGCAGCAGAATATTTTCTGCCGCAGTCATATTGTCAATCAGTTCAAAGTTCTGAAACAAATATCCCATCTGCCTCCCTCTGTAGTTTTCCAGCTCTTTTCTGGTAAACTTACTGATGTCCTGTCCTTTTAAAAGAATCCTGCCGCCAGTTGGGTTTGAAGCCGTGGAAATGCAGTTTAAAAGAGTCGTCTTTCCCGATCCGCTGCTGCCCATGATACCGATAAACTCACTGTCCACAACCTGGAAACTGATTCCATTCAGAGCCTTTGTTATATTCTCTTTCTTCCCATAATACTTTGTCAGAGATTCTATTTCTAATTTTTTTCCGGTCATTTTGTATCCTTTCTATCAGCCACAAGACTTGATTGCCTTTCTGACTTAATTATACAAAATAACGCTTCTGAATAACACTTACACTTCTTGTAAGGATTCATGAACAAAGTGGGCAAGCCACTTCAACTCCCTGCATCCTTTTCTCAGGAACACTGTTCTAAGATTGATTCCAGCGCCGCCTCACTGCTGCTGTGTGACCGGACGATTTTGGCCTTGCTCCTTTTCGCCTCACAGAGGGCACATTTCACCATCTTATGGGAAACTGTATTGGTGAACAGAACAACTAAGTCAGGACTTCCTACCTGTTTTCCCAGTTTTGCACTCATCTGAGTAAACACTTTTGCTTTGCAGTTATACTCTTTGCAGATTCTTTTATATTGACAGACCATCCGGTCGTGTCCTCCAATGATCACAACACTCATAAGGAACCTCCTCTGTTTGAAAAGGAGCCGGTGAAACCGGCTCCGGCACTTGTTATCGCTTCTATTGGGCCAGCTGGGCCAGGGTTTTTCCAAGTCTTACACAGTCTGCTTTTACGTCGTCGTCCGGAGTTTCATGGGCAATCAGTCCCTCTCCGTCAACAACAGATGCTCCTGCAGATTTCATGCGGTCTGTCCAGTCCCTCATCCATTCTCCGTCACCCCATCCATAGGAGCCGAAAAGTGCGATCTGCTTTCCTGAAGCAAAAGCTTCCACTTCCTCGACAAAAGGCTCCATTGCCGATTCTTCCAGCTGTTCTGCTCCCATTGACGGGCAGCCGAGTGCAAATGCCTTTGCATCTTTCAGTGTGTCCGCAGAGACTGATTCCACATCTACAAATTCCGGAGTCCCTCCTGCCGCCGTGACCCCCTCTGCGATGGCCTCCGCCATGATTCCTGTATTGCCTGTGCCGCTCCAAAATGCGATGTATACTTTTGCCATGATAGCTCCTTTCTAAGCTGCAACGGTCATCTTCAAGATACCCCTGCCCTGCTGATACAATTTCCAGTAGACTTCTTTACATTTTTTATATTTTTTAAATAGTTTCAGTGCTTCACATTGATCGCAGTAAACCTTCCACATTCCGCAGAGCCTGCAGTTCATCCCTCTGTTCTCAATAAATCCAAGAACATCCCCCAGCGGATAATCCAAAAACACACCGATCTCATGGGGAAAATCATCTGCCAAAAGCCTGCTTTTCAGATGACTCAGACAGTCTCCGGCCTCTGTTCCGGAATAGCCGAAATCAGAGAGCAGCTCAGCAATTCCTTCCTCCCGGAGTCTCTGATCCAGGTCTTTTCTACGGTATACATAAACCAACACCGACTCTTCTCTCCATTTCAGTTCTTCCAGATACAGCCCGCATGGATTCAGCCGTTGATTCCAGCTGCGGATTTCCTGTCTTGCAGCCGTAGTTCCCTGATAACGGTAGTTAAACAAGCTGCCGCATTTCATCCCCGCCAAAGTCGGGGCACATTGCTCTACGATTAAATCTGATAAGGTTTTCTCTCCCATGTCACACCTGCTTCATTTTTACACCGCGCGATGGTTAGTTTTAACTAACTATCAACATCATATCATCCTTTTCAAAAAAAACAAGGGAATAACTGAGAGTCATTCTCAATTATTCCCTTACCAAAAACTCATATCATTTTAAAAATCAATGTGGTCGCTGTCTCTGTAAGAACCTTCACAGGTGGAAACCTCATCCAGAATCTTCATATCTTCAGGACTGATCGTAAAGTCAAGCTTTAAATTATCCTTAATCCTTTCCCTGGTCACGCTTTTTACGAGCGGCACCGTATTATGCTGCAGTGCATACTTCACACAGAGCTGTGCAGCACTCACACCGCAGCGCTCTGCTATTTCTCTGATCTCCTCACATTGAAAGACTTTTCCGTTCGCCAGAGGGCTGTAGGCTTCTACGATAATATTTTTTTCTTCGCAGTATGCCCTGGTCTCTTTCTGCAGACAGCTTGGGTGAAACTCTATCTGATTGACCATTGGGGGGATCTCGCATACTTCGAGGATCTCATCGATGTGATGGGGCTTAAAGTTGCTGACACCGATAGCTTTCACCTTTCCTGCCTTGTAGAGTTCCTCAAAGGCTTTCCATGTCTCCCGGTTCTTTTCGATATAATCGTCATGGAACTTTACAGGCACCGGCCAGTGGATCAGATACAGGTCCAGGTAATCCACGCCAAGATCCGTAATCGTATTCTCAAATGCCCTCAGTGTGGACTCATATCCGTGATCATCGTTCCAAAGTTTGCTTGTCAAAAATAAGTCTTCCCGTTTGATCCCGCTCTCCCTGATTCCTTTGCCCACCCAGATCTCATTGTGGTAAGCTGCCGCCGCGTCGATATGAGTATATCCGCATTCAACGGCTGTCTTTACTGCATTCACCGTGATCTCGTCACTGGGCGCCTTCCATGTTCCGAACCCGACCGCCGGCATCTGCTTTCCGTTTGAAAGTGTCACTGTTTCCATAAAAGCATAACCACCTTTCCTCTTCACACTGCATCGACTGTTATCATTATTATATCAGATTTTCCCGGGTTCGGACAGCCGCTGTTTTGCGCAGTGAGTGATAACGGAGCAGCATATATGACATTTTGACCAGTTTTCCGTCTTGCTGTCTCAGAGATGTAAGATTTTCTAACTTTCAGTAAAGTCTCTGCGGTGGCCCGCTCGGAACTCGCTGGCGCGGGGGCGGCCTCACTGTGCTTTGCACACCACCTCCGAGCCTTTTCTGAAAGAAGAAAAACTAACATCTCTTCGAATGCAAGGCCTCCAAACTGGTCAAAATGGATGTAATATCTACTGGATAAATATTCATTAAACAAATGGAACCGTCCAACGATAGTTGTTTAGCACTATTGGAGGAACGCATTTCAAAGCGTGACGGAAATAATAGTCAATAACTCATGCTTGAAAATCACCGGCAGGCTATGAATCATGCCAGTTCTTTCCTAACCATGTGGCCTACTCCGTATTCGTCATAGACCGCCTCATATCTGGTCCGTTTATCTTCCTTTCGGCAGTCTGATTCGTCAAAAGCACATGCGCCTTTCGGATAAAGATTGCAGAACCGTTCCATATTCCTTCTTGCGGGTATATAGGTCGGGTCCAGGGCCCAGGCGGCTCTGAAATGTTTCATGGCATTTCCGTGCTCCCCGTTTTTCTCCAGAAGGATTCCCATCAGATTATGGGGCTGGGGCGCATGCGGATACACCTTCATAGCCTCCGTAATTCTTTCCTGACAGATATCGTACTCTTTATTTTCCATGAGATATCTTACATCTTTACATAATATACTCAGTCCGTCTCTTTCTATTTTATGATTGAACATAACTATCAAACTCCTTTCCTTTCTTTCTGATTTTATTATAAAGAAAAATCTGTGAAGCCGATGTGAGGAACAGCAGAAGACTGTGAGAATTCTGTGAGAATTCAGCAAAAACAATGGTAACGTCTTTCTTTACCGATGTTGAAATCCGTATCTTATTTGCTATAATGGTTCATAATCTTTAACGAAAGGAAAGAAACCTACGCCACAACATAAAGTCAAAATAAATGCCGAAAAATGCATCGGCTGCGGGTTATGCGCAAAGACGTGCCCCGAACACAATATTATAATGAAAAACAAGAAAGCCGGTATCTTACTGCAGGACTGTCTGATGTGCGGACACTGTTCCTCGGTATGCCCGAAAGAAGCTGTCACAGTTACCGGCTTCCATACGAAACAATATCCGCAGACGAAATCCGTGCGTCTAAACCCCGATGAAGTCCTGGATGTCATTCGGTTCAGGAGGACAGTCAGACGGTTTAAAGATAAAAAAATACCGGATGCTGTGATCGCTCAGATTCTGGAAGCAGGGAGGCTTACCCATACGGCTAAAAATATGCAGGACGTATCCTTCGTCGTTCTAAATAAAAAAAGCAGGAACTGGAGCAGATGGCTGTCCGCCTGTTCAGAAAAGTCAAGCCTCTGGCAGATTTGTTCAGTCCAATGGCCAGAAATAACAAGATACATGATCATTTTTTCTTCTTCCAGGCACCCATTGTCATCGTAATATTGGCAAAAGATAAAACAAACGGCCTGCTTGCCGCCCAGAACATGGAATTTATTGCAGAAGCCAATGGACTTGGTGTGCTGTACAGCGGCTTCTTTACGACTGCCGCAAACATTTCAGGGAAGATCAGGAAAGCATTGAAAATTCCAAAAGGAAAACATGCTGCAATGACTTTGGTATTGGGATATCCGGATGTAAAATTTCTCCGCTCTGCCCGGCGTGAAGCATTAGATGTGAAATATATGTAAAGGGCCAGGATATGGATAAAGATTGTGAAAAAAGATTAAGTCAGATTGTACAGGGTTTCAGCGAATGCAAAGATGCATTTACTGCCATCGGAGATGAGACGAGACAACTGATCCTGATGGTGCTGTTAGAGAGTGACTTATCCGGCATCCGTGTCGGAGAAATTGCCCGGAAGACCCATTTAACCAGGCCGTCTGTCTCCCACCATCTGAAAATATTAAAGGAGGCAGACATTGTGGCCATGAGAAAAGAAGGAACAAAAAATTATTACTATATCAGTCTGGATGAAACCCGCTGGAAAACCATAGCCGGACTGATCAATCTTATTTATGAGAGTATCGAATGCAGCAGCCATAATATAGCCGGTGAAAGGCAGGAGAAAATATTATGATCTTATATTTTTCAGGAACAGGCAACAGCGAATATGCGGCAAAAAGAATTGCAGCAGAATTACAGGATGAGGCTGTAAATCTCTTTCATAAAATAAGAAGAAATGATTGCAGCAAAATAAATTCAGAGACTCCATGGGTCATTGTCACTCCCACCTATGGATGGAGAATCCCCCGGATTTTACAGGAATAGCTGTCAAAAACAGAATTAAAGGGCGCCAAAGATATTTACTTTGTCATGACATGCGGCGGAAGCATAGGAAACGCGGGCAAATATGTCAGGAAACTGTGTTCAAAGAAAGGCCTCTCTTTTAAAGGATGTATCCCCGTGGTCATGCCGGAGAACTATATTGCGCTTTTTGAAGCGCCGGAGCAAAATGAAGCATTGGAGATCATTGCGAAAGCCGAACCTGTACTGGACGAAGCGGCCCGTCTGATAAAAAACAGAGAAGCGTATGCACAGCCCGCGGTCACATTAAAAGACAGACTAAGCAGCAGTATCGTGAATGACATCTATTATCCTGCCGTCATACACGCAAAAAAGTTTTATGCCACAGACAGGTGTACATCCTGCGGCATGTGTGAAAGGATTTGTCCGTTAAAGAATATCGATATAAAAGAAGGAAAACCTGTATGGAAAGACAGATGCACACACTGTATGGCATGTATCTGCCGCTGTCCCGCAGAGGCGATTGAATACGGCAG
>NZ_FR889181.1:14633-32920 GCF_000432215.1 Anaerostipes sp. CAG:276 | reverse complement strand
CCAGACGGTAGCCTACCCCAATCTCTGTCAGAATATATCTCGGATTGGCCGGCGTCTTCTCTATTTTTCTCCTGAGTGCTGCCATCAGGGCTCTCAGTGCCTGGGTATCCCTGCCGTAGCCTTCTCCCCATATTTCTTTGATGATATAGCTTGTCGTCAGAACCCGGCCCATATTTTTAAACAGCAGGGCGAGAAGCTGATATTCCATAGGCGTTAAATGCAGAACTTTTCCTTCCAGAAAAACAGCCCGCTTGTGAAGATCCAGTTTCAGGCCTCCAACTTCAAAGGAGGTCTGTTCCTTTGCCGCGGTTCCTTTATAATAATGGCGGAATGCCACCCGGATTCTTGCCAGCAGTTCCGTGGCTGAAAACGGTTTGGTCAGATAATCGTCAGCCCCTGCATCCAGTGCCGCAGCCTTTTCTTTGTCCTGGTCCCTCGCCGATACGATGATGACCGGCATCTCTGACCACTCCCTGACATTTTTAAGCACATCCATGCCGTCCATTCTGGGAAGGCCCAGGTCCAGAAGCATCATGTCCACCGGCTCTGAGACCAGGGCATTCAGTGCACTTTCCCCGGAATTAGCCGTGATACATCCAAATCCCTCCTGCCTCAAAGCATAGCCTATGAAATTTCTTATCTGGGGATCATCTTCCACGATCAGAATCCGTTCATGATAATGCTCCATTGCTTCCTTCCTCCTTGTTTACGGGAATCTTAAGAGTAAAGACGGCGCCCTTCCCGTCGGCGCGGTTCTCCGCCCTGATGCTCCCTCCGTGTGCTTTTATTATGGTATCGCAAATCGCCAGGCCGAGCCCGATCCCCTGTTTTGAATCTGCATCTCTTGTACTGGAAGTATAGAACGTCTCGAAAATGTTCGGAAGATCTGCGTCCGAAATCCCTTCTCCCCGGTCTGCCACCTCGATACGGATGCCGGATTCCCGCTCCGGCGCCTCCACAGTTATCGTAATCTGGTCTGACGGTTCAGAATGTTTGACCGCGTTATCCAAAAGATTCACAAATACCTGCTCCATAAGCCTGGCATCCATTGGGATCATGAGAACTTCTTCCGGCATCTCCACCTGAATTTTCTGCTCCGGAGCTCTCTTTAAGATCAGTGCGATGGCGCCGCCGATGACTTCCTCCAGAGCCTCCGGTTCTTTCTTGATCTTTAGTCTTCCGTCCTGCAGCCTCGTAAGGCTTAATATATTTTCCACCAGAGAATGCAGCCAGTCCGCGTCTTTGTGGATACCGACGGCCATCTCATGCCGTGGATCATCCTCACTGGTCATGCCAATAAGCATTTCGGACGTTCCCATGATGCCTGACAGAGGCGTCCTCAGATCGTGGGAAATGGCCCGCAGAAGATTACCCCGGTACCGCTCCTGCTCAATCTCAGCCTCTTTCTCCTGTGCCCTCACCGCATCTTCCTTCACCCTGGTCGTAAGGGCGCTGGTACAAATCGCCGTTATCGTCATGATAACAAATGTGATCAGATACCCCGGATTGTATACGGCGAAAGAGTAGTAAGGCTTTGTAAACAGCCAGTTGAAAAGAAATGTTGCGATGACGGAAGCTGTAAGGCCAAAAACATATCCTTCCGTAAACCTGGATGTCAGGAGTACAGACAGCATGTAGACGATAACAATATTAGACTCCTGAAAGTGCAGCTCCCTGAAACATATACCCACGGCAGAAGCCAGCAAAAGGAATCCCGCCGTGATCAAGATGCGGCTGCCTGCTGATTCTTTGTTTTTCCCTGTTTTCATGCGGTCACCCTATTCTATCTTCATCATCCGGTACCCGATTCCCACATGAGTCTGGATATATTTTGGATGAGAGGAATCTGTTTCAATCTTCTTGCGCAGATTTGCCATATAGACCCGAAGAGATGTCACGTCACTGTCCAGTGCGCTCTTCCACACATCATTTAAGATGAAGTTGTGTGTCAGAACCTTTCCCACGTTTCTGGAAAGCAGACAGAGCAGCTTATATTCAATCGGTGTCAAATGAAGTTCTTTTCCGTCCAGTGACACACAGCCCGAGCTGTAATCGATCTCAAGCCCTCCGTTTGTGAAAACAGCTTCTTCCTGTGCAGCATCCGAAAAGTCATGAAGTCTTCTCAAACTGACCCTGAGTCTTGCCAGCAGTTCCTCTACATTAAAAGGTTTTGTCAGATAATCATCGGCTCCTGCATTCAATGCCTCAATCTTATCTTCGTCATCACTTCTGGCACTAACCACAATAATCGGCATTTTGGACCAGCTCCTTACCTTGCTGATGATCTCCATGCCGTCCATATCCGGAAGTCCCAGATCCAGAAGCATAATATCAGGCTTCTGGGACACAGCCTCCACCATGGCCTCCTGTGCCCGGCCCGCCGTATGGTAACGGTATCCCTCAATATCCAGTGTAGTAGTAATCAGATTTTTCACTGCTTTGTCATCCTCCACAACGAGAATCAATGGTCTATCCATGTACAATTACCTCCTCAGCCTGCAGTTCAAATGAAAATACAGTTCCCCTGGGTTTCCGGTCCCTGACAGTGATCGTGCCTCCGTGTGCCTGAACGATGGATTTACAAAGAGCAAGCCCCATGCCCATGCTCCGGCGGCTGTCCGCCACGGTTTTGCTTCCCGTATAAAACATATCAAACAGCCTGGTCTTTGCCTCATCAGAAATCCCTTCCCCGTCGTCGGCTACCTCTATGAGTACCTTTCCGTTTTTCTTCTCCGCAGAGATATCGATATGGGAACCTTTTCCTGTATACTTGATGGCGTTGTCCACCAGATTGATGATCACCTGAATCATCAGCTTGGCATCCATATCCGCCATCATCATATCGTCATCTATGCGGATATGGATATGATGCTCATTTTTTCTCCTGTCAATGTGTTTCACAGCCTCCAGGATCACTTCCTCCACGATCTCCGGCTCCTTTTCAATCTTCATTGTCCCATTCTCAATCCTGGTGACAGAAAGCAGATTTTCCACCAGGTTGATCAGCCACATGGCATCGTCATAGATATCCGTGTACAGTTCCTGTTTCTTTTCCTCACTGATCTGGTCCGAACTCTGTCTTAAAACACCGGCATTTCCTGAAATGCTTGTGAGGGGAGTCCTCAGGTCATGAGAGATAGAGCGAAGCAGATTTGCCCGAAACTCTTCTCTCTGGGCCTTTAGTTCCGCCTCTTTCTGGCTGGCCGCGATCTTATCCTTTTCCAGAGCCAGACCGATCTCATCCAGCATAGAAATCATCAGCTCTTTTTCAAAAGTGTCCAGTTTGGTCTTCTCCAGGCAGATCCCGATGACGCCGTGGACATGGTCAGCACTTCTCACTGCCAGGTAAAGACCTTTCGCTCCCGGAAGAGTGTCGGTGGTAGCCCCCGCATGTTTATTATTCTTTCGCACCCATTCCGCAACAGCCCGTTCCTCATGAGTTAAATAGCGGCTGAAATCTGTCTGCGTTTTATTCCCATAGGTTCTGGGTTCCAACAGTCTGTCATCCTCTGCATCATAGAAAATAATAGCACGATCCAGAAGCCTTGTCATCTGCTTTGAGGAAAGCTCTATGATCTCCTCCCTGTCTGCGGCATTCTGGAGCCTGCGGTTTGTCTCCAGCAGAATTCCCGTCCGGTACGCCTGGATGGATGCTGCCCTGGCCTGCTGTTTTACTCTGGTCATCAGATTTCCGCTGATCAGTGCTGACAAAAGCATGATCGCAAACGTGACCGGATACCCGCTGCCATAGACATTGAGTGTAAACAGCGGCTGAATGAACAGAAAGTTAAAACACAAAACGCTGCACACGGAAAACAAAAGACTGTAAAACCTGTATTCCGTCACCAGCGCGGTGATCAGTGTCCCCAGAATATAGATTGTAATAATATTGGATTCGCTGAATCCGATGCTCTGAAACCATAGTCCCAGCGCTGTCACAAACACGAAAATAGATGCTGTCCTGATGACGTCTTCGGATCTGACCCGGATTTTTTCTTTATTCCAGAATGTTCTCCTCCCTGAGTCAGGAGCAGCCTGCTGGTCCGGAATGATATAAATGTCCAGATTCGGTGCCAGAGCCGAAAGCCTGTCGGCAAAGTTATGTCTGGCCGCAAAGACGCTCCTGTTTACCGACCGTCCGATAACGATCTTGGACACTCCTGCAGCCTTTGCATAGCCTGCAATCTGCTCGGGAATATCTTCCCCAAAAATCGTCGTGATCTTTGCCCCCAGCTGTTCTGCAAGCCGGACATTTTCCACCAGCCTCTGTTCGTCATCCAAAGATATTTTGTCAGCCGCCTCTGTTTTTACAAAAACTGCCGTAAATTTCCCATGGAACGCCCTGCTCATCCTCGAAGCAGTGCGGATCACTTTCTGGTTGGAAGGAGACGGAGACAGGCAGATTAAAATGTGTTCATCCGTATAATAGCCCTCTTTTCCCTCCTGCTCCTTCTGCTGCTCAGAGATATGATTCACCCGGTCTGCAGTCCTTCGAAGTGCTATCTCTCTGAGCGCAACCAGATTGCTCTCAATAAAAAAGTTCTGCATGGCCTTTCCCGCCTGGGCTTCCCGGTAGATTTTCCCCGCCTTCAGACGTTTTAATAAATCTTCGGGTTCGATATCGGCCAATTCCACAGAATCCGCGTTATCAAACACGCTGTCAGGAATCCGCTCTCTCACAATCACCCCGGTGATGGATGCCACAATATCATTTAAACTCTCGATGTGCTGGACATTGACTGTTGTATACACATCGATCCCCGCTTTTAAGATTTCTTCCACATCCTGGTATCTCTTTTTATGCCGGCATCCCATGCCGTTGGTATGAGCCAGCTCATCCACAAGCACAAGCTGAGGATGCCTTTTTATAACCCCGTCCAGGTCAAGTTCCCTTAAATTCATCCCATTGTATTCAATTTCTTTCACTGGTACGGTCTCGAGTCCTTTCACTAAAGCCATCGTCTCCGGCCTGGTATGAGGCTCGATATACCCAATGACCGTATCCCTCCCCTGTTCCAGTGCATCATGTGCCGCTTTCAGCATTGAATAAGTCTTACCTACCCCCGCGGCATACCCGAAAAATATTTTCAGCTTTCCACTCGCCCGTGCCTGTTCCGTCTCTTCTCTGTGAATCTGTTTTAAAATCCGGTCCGGATTCCGGCGCATCTCTTCTTCCATTTCTTTTCCTCCCTGAACACATAGAACCTTACCATGGATTATACTCCACGGTAAGGCTTTCTTCTATCCAATAAAGACAGATTTCCTGTTATTTCAAAATTCCTTCCAGGGCAAGGTTTACTTTCAGTACATTGACATACTCCTCTCCAAAGATTCCAAGAAATTTATGGACCGTGTACTTATCCACGATCTTCCTTAATTCCGCCTCAGATTTACCAGTAGTTTTCACGAGACGCGGAATCTGATACTCGGCCGCTGCCACGGAAATTCCAGGGTCCAGGCCGCTTCCCGAACAGGTCACCAGGTCCACCGGCACCTTCTTGTCTGTCTGTTCCGGATTTGCCTTCCTGATCATGGCCACACGGTCGGCGACAAGCTCTTTCATCTGTTTTTCATCCTCTTTGAGTTCTCCCTTGTCCTTCTGTTTCGTCTCCCCTGCCGGAGTCAGGTTTGACGGTGACGCATACATGACCGGACTGCCGTCCTTGTCGGTAAATGTCTTTGTATCCACGTTCATGATCCTTCCCCACATATGCTTTTCATCATTGAACTGCTGTGCCAAAAGCTCAGATCCATATTTCTTTCCGTTCACTTCTACAATGCTGCCGTTGGCCTTATCCGGAAAGAGCAGCTGGGAGATTCCGGTGACAGCCAGTGTATAAAGCAGCCCGCATATAATGGAAAAGATCAGCAAAATCAGTGCCGCTTTGGGCAGATCTTCTTTTAATATTTTACTCATAACTGAAAACATCCTTTCTTTAAACCAGGCCCAGCGTGACGAGTATCACATCGATGGCCTTGATACAGATAAACGGTGTGATGATCCCTCCGAGTCCATAAACCAAAAGGTTTCTTGAAAGCAGCGCCCCCGCAGATACTTCCCTGTATTTAACGCCTTTCAGTGCCAGAGGGATCAGTGCAATGATGATCAGCGCATTGTATATGATAGCCGAAAGAATCGCACTCATCGGGCTGTCCAGCCGCATAAGGTTCAGCGTCTGGAGTCCGGGATACAATCCCACAAACATAGCCGGGATGATGGCAAAATATTTTGCTATATCATTGGCGATGCTGAAAGTTGTAAGACTTCCTCTTGTCATAAGCAGCTGTTTTCCGATCCTGACAATGTCAATCAGCTTCGTCGGTGAGGAATCCAGATCCACCATGTTCCCGGCTTCTTTTGCCGCCTGAGTACCGGTGTTCATGGCCACGGCTACATCGGCCTGTGCCAAAGCGGGCGCATCGTTGGTTCCGTCGCCGGTCATAGCAACAAGATGACCCTTTTTCTGCAGATCCCTGATCATATCGAGTTTTCCCTCCGGAGTGGCCTCAGCGAGAAAGTCATCGACTCCCGCTTCTGCCGCAATGGCTGCCGCAGTCAGCGGATTGTCTCCTGTGATCATCACTGTCTTGATTCCCATTTTCCTCAGATCGGCGAATTTTTCTTTTACGCCCTTCTTAATGATATCCTTTAAGTAAATAACACCGAGAACCTTTTGATTCTTTGCCACTACAAGAGGTGTCCCTCCTTTTCTTGCAATGCCGTCCACTACTTCCTGACACTGGGGGCTGAAGATTCCTCCACCTGCCGTCACATACTCCCTGACTGCATCGGCCGCACCTTTTCTTATCTGAGTGCCGTCGTAATTTACGCCGCTCATTCTTGTCCTGGCAGAGAATGGAACAAACTCCATATGTAACTCATTTAAATTTCTTCCCCTAAGTCCAAACTGTTCCTTTGCAAGAACTACAATGCTCCGTCCTTCCGGTGTCTCATCCGGCAGGGATGCCAGCTGTGCCGCGTCCGCAAGCTCTTCTATGCTGTTTCGGTCCACCGGGATAAACTCACTGGCCTGACGGTTTCCGAGAGTGATCGTTCCGGTCTTGTCAAGCATCAGTGTATCTACATCACCGGCTGCTTCGATCGCCCGGCCGCTCATGGCAAGTACATTAGCCTGATTTAACCGGCTCATTCCCGCAATTCCGATGGATGAGAGCAGTGCTCCGATGGTTGTCGGTGCCAGGCAGACAAGCAGTGCCACAAGTGAGGTGACAGATGTAGGATTATCGACCCCTGCCTGCTTTGCTGAAAATACGGAATAGGAGTACAGGGATACGGTCACTAAGATAAAAATGATAGACAGCGCAACCAGGAAGATCTGAAGCGCGATCTCATTCGGGGTCTTCTTTCTGGAAGCACCCTCCACCATGGCAATCATCTTATCCATAAAACTCTTGCCCGGCTCACTTGTTACTTTTACAGCGAGCCAGTCGGAAATAACTGTGGTCCCTCCGGTTACCGCACTCCGGTCACCGCCGCTCTCCCGGATGACCGGGGCAGACTCGCCGGTAATAGCGCTCTCATCTACAGATGCAGCGCCGTCGATGACATCTCCGTCGGCAGGGATCTGTTCCCCTGCCTTTATAATCACAATATCACCTTTGTTTAACTGATTGGACGGCACCACCGTCACCTGATCTTTCTTATCCAGAGAAGGAATCTTATTTGCCGGTACATCCTTTTTGGATGCGCGCAGGGCGTCTGCCTGTGCCTTTCCTCTTCCTTCCGCAATGGCCTCCGCAAAGTTTGCAAAAATTACGGTAAACCACAGAATGACTGCGATGGCCAGGGTAAAGCCGGAAGGGGCATCCTGAATACCCATAAGCGAGATCAGGAAGAGAATGGTCGTCATGACCGCAGATACATAGACGAGCATCATGACCGGATTCTTTACCTGCGTCTTTGGGGCAAGTTTCACAAATGAATCTTTCACGGCTCTTAACAGCATCTTTTTATCCGTCAGAGCACTTTTCTTTTTTTCCATATTCTTAACCACCTATCCTAAATTCTACATCTGAAAAAATTCTGCAATCGGTCCTAATGAGAGTGCCGGGAAGAAACTTAGTGCTCCGACGATCAATACAACCAGAATGAGCAAAAATACAAACATGGCGTTTGTCGTTGAAAGCGTTCCCGCCGTCTGTGCGACCTTTTTCTTTTGAGCGAGGCTTCCTGCAATCGCAAGGACTGCAAATATTGGAAGAAATCTTACAAACAGCATGACCAGTCCCAGGCTTACATTTAAAAATACCGTATCTGCTCCGAAGCCGGCAAATGCGGAACCGTTGTTTCCTCCGGCAGATGAGTAGGCATACAGGATCTCAGAAAAGCCATGGGCTCCAGGGTTATTGAGACTGTCCGCCACCTGAGGCAGCAGCGCCGCGATACCGCTTCCTACAAGAATTGCAACCGGTGTGGCAAGGCAGACTAACACTGCCATTTTCATTTCAAAAGGCTCGATCTTCTTTCCGAGAAATTCCGGCGTCCGCCCGACCATGAGCCCTGCGATAAATACCGTGAGGATCGCAAATCCCAGCATTCCATAGAGTCCGCATCCGGTACCTCCGAACACTACCTCACCGAGCTGCATCAGAAGCATCGGCACCATACCTCCGATCGGTGTATAGCTGTCATGCATGGAGTTTACGGAGCCGTTGGATGCCGCCGTCGTAAATGCAGCCCATGTGGCCGATGTGGCAATTCCGAATCTCGACTCTTTGCCCTCCATATTTCCGCCCGGCTGATTGTCTGTACTCAGATCAACCGTCTGCTCATTTGCCAGCTGAGGGGTTCCTTTCTGTTCGTTATATCCGACAACTCCGAGAGATACCGCAAGCATAAGGAACATAGCCATAAATATGGCAAAGCCTTGTTTTTTATTTTTTACCTGTCTTCCGAATGTAAAACACAGTGCTGCCGGAATCAGAAGAAGAGAAATCATTTCCACCATGTTGGACAGTGCTGTGGGATTTTCAAGCGGATGTGCTGAATTGACTCCGAAGAATCCTCCTCCGTTTGTTCCCGCCTGTTTGATGGCAATCTGGCTGGCTGCCGGACCCTGGGGCACGATCTGCTGTGTCACCTCGGTGCCGTCTTCCATTGTGATCGGTTCTACCAGATCCACGGTCTCATAAGCGCTGAAGTTCTGCACAACACCCTGAGATACGAGGACCAGGGAAGATACAATGCACAGAGGAATCAAAAGGTAAAGTGTAATCCTCGTGAGATCCACCCAGAAGTTCCCGAGACCCTTGGATTTTACTTTAATAAATCCCCGAATCAGCGCAAATAGAACTGCGATTCCAACCGCTGCGGACAAAAAATTCTGCACCGTAAGCCCCATGGCCTGAGTGAAATAACTCAGCGCGGATTCACCGCTGTACGCCTGCCAGTTGGTGTTCGTCACAAAACTGACTGCATTGTTGAATGCCAGATCCCATGAAATTCCTTTTTGCCCCTGAGGATTCCACGGAAGGACTCCCTGGAACATGTGGATCAGCATCAGCACGATCAGTGCCGTGATGCTGAACATGAATACGCTTCCCGCGTACCGTTTCCATCCCATCTCTTCCTCTTCCTTTACGTGCATGATCTTATAGATGCCATGCTCCACAGGACGAAGAAGCCTTGATAAAAACACTTTTTCTCCATCCATGATCTTACCGATGTATTTTCCAAGCGGAATGGCAAGTGCCGCCAGGATGACGAGATAAAGTACATACTGCAATATCGTTCCCATTACATATTCTCTCCTTTCAGCAAGACGATGACTAAATAGACAAGCAGTGCCAGCACTGTGACACCAATCAGACAAATAACTGTATTCATTCTTCATATCCTCCTTTATGATTAAAAAGCTTATCACAGAGAAAATAAAATTAGTGTTAAGGTAGAGGGGAAGGGCATTAAAATTGTGTAAAGATGTGGTATACTAAGATTTATAATTACGATAGAAAAGAGAGTTGTTATGAAATTATTAGAAAAACATCCAATGGCTATGATCGTCATCGGAATCATAGGGATATCCCTTTCGGCAATTTTTGTCAAATATTCTGCGGCCCCTTCTTCGGTGACTGCGGCATACCGCCTTTTGTGGACGGTGCTCCTGATGACGCCGGTTGTTCTTGGAAAAAAAAGATACCTTGCCGAGCTCAGACAGACCGACCGGAAAACCGTCTGTCTCTGTGCGGTCAGCGGTATTTTTCTGGCCCTGCATTTTACCTTCTGGTTTGAATCCCTCTCCCACACCACCGTCGCAAGCTCCACGGCCATCGTTTGTACGGAAGTCATCTGGGTCGCCCTTGGCTTCACCATTTTTATGAAGGGGCATCTGTCCCGAACTGCACTCATAAGCATTGTCATCACTCTGGCCGGAAGCATCCTGATCGCATTTTCCGACTCTGCCGGTTCCCACGGCAGCCTGTACGGAGACATGCTGGCCCTGGCCGCCGCTGTCTTTGTGGCGGTATATACGCTGATCGGACGGATCGCCCGGACGGAGATGTCCACGGTGAGCTATACATATATCGTATATGGATTCTGCTCCATATCGCTGGTATTTGCTTTGCTGGTCCAGGGAAATTCACTTTTCGGGCATGGAAAAAGCCCGGCAGTCGTCGGGCTTTTGTTAAGTATTTTTTCCACTTTATTAGGCCACAGCATCTTCAGCTGGTGCCTGAAATTTTTCTCACCGGCCTTTGTATCGGCCTCCAAGCTGTGCGAACCTGTGGTGGCATCTGTATTTGCAGTCTTTTTATTTCAGGAACTTCCCGCTGTCCTTCAGATCCTTGGCGGACTCATCACGATAGGAGGCGTGCTTCTTTACTCCAGGGCTGAATCCAGAGAAGCCGGACAGACATCCGCGGATACTTAATATACCCGGATGACGCTGGAAACTTTCTTTGTCGTTTGCATCTCAGCGATGGTCGCCAGCGCGTCAGAGAAGTTCTGCTCTTTTACTTTTGCGGTAATGACAACCAGCTCAGCTGTTCCTTCCCTGCTGTCTTTCTGGATCACCTGGGAGATGCTGACATTATATCTGCCCAGTGTATCCGCGATCTTTGCAAGCACTCCTGCCCTGTCCTCGACTTTAAGCCTCAGAAAATATCTGCTCTCTATTTCATTGATCTTCTTGATCGGCAGATCCTTATAACAAGTGCAGCTGATCCTTCCGCAGCAGTCAAACTGGATATTTCTCGCCACGTCGATCACGTCGCCCATGATGGCGCTGGCTGTCGGCAGTTCTCCCGCACCTCTTCCATAGAACATGGCATCATCCACGGCGTCTCCGTGGACAAACACCGCATTGAAGGAGTCATCCACCTTTGCCAGCGGATGGCCGCTTGGAATCAGCATCGGGTGGACACGCACTTCGATGCCTTCCGGCGTGTTTTTCGCCACGCCCAAAAGCTTGATGGTACAGCCCATCTCTTTAGCGTAGGCAATATCTCTGGACGTAATCTTTGTAATCCCTTCCGTATAAACATCTGAAAAAGTGACTCTGGAATTAAATGCGATGGAGGCCATGATGGCAACTTTCCGCCCCGCATCGTACCCTTCGATATCCGCTGTGGGATCTGCCTCCGCATAACCAAGTTCCGTGGCAAGCATAAGAGCATCCAAAAATTCCATTCCCTCCTGTGTCATCTTGGAGAGGATAAAGTTTGTGGTGCCGTTTACGATCCCCATGACTTCGGACAGATGGTTCCCCGCCAGGCACTGCTTTAACGGGCGGAGGATCGGAATCCCACCGGCCACCGCCGCCTCAAACAGCAGGTCACATCCATTGGCGGAAGCCTCGTCCAAAAGTTCCTTTCCATGCTCCGCGATCAGATCCTTGTTGGCGGTAACTACGTGCTTTCCTGCTCTCAGAGCAGCATTTATGTAGGTTCTGGCAGGCTCGATTCCTCCCATCACTTCCACGACGATCTGGATGTCCTCATCCTCTATGATATCTTCAAAACGGTCTGTGAGCAGGCTCTGGTCAATTCCGTCCCTCTTTTTTGTCTTATCCCTCACAAGGATCTTTGCCACTGAGAGATTCGCTCCGATTTTATGGGGCATCTCTTCCTTCTGACTCTCCACCAGCTTGTAAACTCCGGTTCCCACAGTCCCGTACCCCAAAAGGCCGATTTTCAGCGTCTTTAAATCTTTCATATTTATACCTCTTTCCTTTGGATTTTTCATATCAGAAGATCAAATTTAGTTCCTTTAGTATATGCCCGCCGATTCTTCTTTGCAAGACCTTTGCGGTGACAAATTGCTAACGCAGAAGTTCGTGTTCGATAATCTCTGCCAGCGTTTTATTATGAACCACATAGCTCTCATGGCTCTCCCCCTTTAAGATCCTTAATCTGGCTCTTGGAATCAGCCTGGCGATCTCTCTCGTCTGGCTCTCTTTGACCAGATCCCTTCCTCCGGCAAGGACGAGAGTTTTTGCCCTTATAGCCCTCAGCTGACTTCTGGAAATATGAGGTTCTGTAAGCATCAGCTTCACCTTCGGGTCCCGGGACCAAAAATAAGAAATCTTCAGCGGAATCCTGAGCTCTGCTTTCAGGCCTCCGGGATTGATATTGGCTCCGCTTATAATCAGATGAGACAAGAGTCCCGGCCTTCTGGATGCCAGCAGAAGCCCCACGATCCCTCCGTCACTGAAGCCGTAAAAAGCCGGACTTTCAATCCTGAGCTTTTTGATAAACTGAAGCATATCGGATGCCATGTCCACATAGTGAAACTCCTCTGTGCCCGAGCTTCTCCCATGTCCTCTGGCATCCGGCAGATAAAGCGTAAAATTTTTGGACAGCGGTTTTATGACCTCCCTGAAAATCGTGTGGTCTTCCCCATTGCCGTGCAGCAGAATCAGCGGCCTTCCGCTGCCATATCGTTTATAATACATCTTGATGCTGTTTAACTGGACAAACATAACTCTCCTCCCTATTTTTCTAAAGCCCTGACAAGGCGAAGGATATTTTCCACCGCAAACGCGATGTTTTCTTCCGTATAGAAACGGCTCTCCGAAAAATCCTGAGGTCTTTGATTGATGGGAAAGACGGCCGAAAGCCCTTTTTCATAGATTCCGTCAATTCCTTCTCCGACACCTCCGACAACAGCCGCCGACGGTATCCCCAGGGCCCTGGCTCTCCCGGCTACTCCGTCCACAACTTTTCCGCAGAGGCTTTCCCCGTCAAGCCTGCCTTCTCCGGTCAGGATGAGCTTTGCGCCCCGGGCGATATCATTGAAATGCACCATGTCAAGAACAACCTCAATTCCCATATTAAGTTTCGATCCCAGAAATGCGGCCATGCCTGCTCCCATGCCTCCTGCCGCTCCTGCCCCCGGAATTTCCGACACATCCAGGTTGATATCTTCTCTGATCCTTGTACACAGGTGGATCAGTCCCTGGTCCAAATGTGCCACCTGTTCCGAGTCTGCTCCCTTTTGGGGCGCACAGACATGGGCCGCTCCCCGAAGTCCATAGAGAGGGCTGTTCATATCACACATCGTGATGATTTCCACCCCTGATAGCTCTTTTGCGAGCCCTGATTTGTCAATATAGCGGATATCCATCAGCGTCCCTCCGTTTGGGATAAACGTCTGCTGTTCTCTGTCAAAAAACTGAACGCCCAGTGCGGAAGCCATGCCGCATCCCCCGTCGTTCGTACACGAGTCCCCCAGTCCGACGATGATGATCTCGGCTCCCCTCTGGGCGGCAGAGAGAATCAGCTGTCCCACTCCGTATGTCGTGGTGATCTCCGGATTCTTCGTCTTTCCCGCCATAGGAATTCCCGCGCAGGAAGCCATCTCGATCACAGCCACTCTGCCGTTGTCCACCAAACCATAGGAAGCGCTGATGTCATGAAAATATGGATCTTTTACCTCAATCCGGACCTTCTCTCCGCCAAAAACCTTCAAAAACACATCCACACTGCCCTCCCCTCCGTCTGCCGCAGGGATGGCAATCACCTCACTGTCCGGATATATCTCTAAAATTTTTCTGCTCATAATCCGGCACACTTCGAGAGAAGTTGCCGTTCCCTGAAAAGAATCCGGGATACAAATAAACTTTTCCATTTAAACATCCTTCTTTCTCTTTCTTCATCTTACATTGATTTTTCCCGAAATTCTTTGCCTGATACATCATCCTTACGATTATCATACGCCTTGACAATCTTTTTTTCCAGCGGTATCATAAAGTTATCATTTATTGCGCACGCAACTGTTATAAAGGAGTAGATCAGTGAAAGGCTTTTTAAAATGGATATCAACCATATCCCGCTTTACCAAAATGCAGCTGGATAAAGAATTCAAAAATCTGGGGTTTAACAGCAGCCAGCACATTTATATCTTAAAAATCTGCGAAGATCCGGGCATTGCCCAGGAAGACCTGCTGACCGCGTTCAACGTCAATGCCAGCAACGTGACGAGAGCTCTTGCCCACCTGGAAAAGGAAAATTATATTGTCCGGGTACAGAACAGAGACAACAGACGCTGCTACAACATCTATCCGACCCAAAGAGCAAAAGACGTATGCCCGGTAATCAAAGACGCCCTGAAGCGCTGGAACTCAAAGATTCTTGAAGATTTCACCGACGAAGAAAAACATCTGTTTCTGGAATTCCTCACACGGGCCGGAAACCATATGTTAGATTTTGTATATCATAGATAAGAAAGAGAGATATGAATTATGGAACAGCAGCAGTCAGTCAGGGACAATCCGCTGGCCTTTGAGAGCACCGGCCGGCTTATTGCCAAATATTCCGTACCGAGCGTGATCGCCATGCTGGTGAGCTCCCTCTACAATATTGTAGACCAGATCTTCATCGGCCAGGGAGTCGGCATGCTCGGCAATGCGGCAACCAACGTGGCGTTTCCCTTCGTCAATATATGCATCGCCCTTTCACTGCTCATCGGAATCGGCGGTGCCTCCAATTTTAACTTAAATATGGGAAGAGGAGAAAACGAAAAAGCAAAAAGCTTTGCAGGCACCTCGATCTCTCTCCTGATCCTCTCGGGCCTTGCCTTAAGTATTTTTTCCCTGCTGTTCCTGAAACCGATCCTGATCGCCTTCGGTTCCACGAAACAGGTATTTCCCTATGCCCTGACCTACACGAGGATCACCGCACTGGGATTTCCGTTTCTGATCGCCACCAACGGATTCTGCAATCTGATCCGGTCTGACGGCAGCCCCAGATATTCTATGGTCGTCATGGTGACCGGAGCCGTCATCAACACCTGCCTGGACCCTCTGTTTATCTTTGGATTCCATTGGGGCATCGCCGGCGGAGCCGCTGCTACCGTCATCGGCCAGATCGTCTCCTGTGTCATGGCCGCTGCCTATCTCACAAGGTTCCGTACCATGAAGCTCACAAAAGACTGCCTGAAGATCAATGCGGACAATCTAAAGGCCATTGTGTCCATCGGCATCGCCAGCTTCTTCAACCAGATTGCCATGATG
Organism: Anaerostipes sp. CAG:276; assembly: GCF_000432215.1. Classification (NCBI taxonomy): domain Bacteria; kingdom Bacillati; phylum Bacillota; class Clostridia; order Lachnospirales; family Lachnospiraceae; genus Anaerostipes; species Anaerostipes sp. CAG:276. Next base: position 17,447 of record NZ_FR889181.1, on the reverse strand, counting down.
GCCGTGCAGATCGCTTTAAACAACACCCTGGCATACTACGGTGCCCTGTCCTCCTACGGAAGTGATATCCCCCTTGCGTGTGCGGGTGTGATCATCAAGGTCAACGCTTTTGTCATGGCATTTGCCATCGGCATCGCCCAGGGATGTCAGCCTATCCTAGGCTTCAACTACGGCGCACAGCTGTATGGAAGGGTCCGTGACACCCTGAAAAAAGAGATCATAACCGTTACCGCTATCTTCTCCGCTGCATTTATCTGTTTTCAGCTGATTCCGAGACAGATCGTCAGTATTTTCGGGAAGGGAAGCGCGGCCTATTTTCACTTTGCCGAGCGCTATTTCCGCATTTATCTTTTTATGGTTTTTATAAACGGACTCCAGCCTATTGTGTCCAACTTTTTCAGTTCCATAGGAAAAGCCTGGAAAGGGATTTTCTTATCCCTCACCAGGCAGATACTGTTTTTGCTCCCTCTGATCCTGCTGCTTCCTATATTTTTAGGAATCGATGGAGTCATGTATGCAGGTCCCATCGCGGACGGGATTGCCGCCGTCACCGCCTTTTTCCTTGGCCGTCATGAATTTATTCAGATGCAGAAGCTGGAAACTTCACAGGATTCTTCTGAGACGGCAGCAGCCGTTCCCCGCTGAGATTAAGATCAGCGCTCTTCCATGGGAATATACTTCTTTTCTTCTGCCACACTCTTATAGGCAGGTCGTATGATCTTATCCACGTTGGTAAGCTCCTCCAGCCTGTGGGCGCTCCAGCCTCCAGCCTGTGGGCGCTCCAGCCGACGATCCTCGCCATGGCAAAGATCGGTGTGAACAATTCCAGCGGAATATCCAGCATGCTGTAAACAAATCCGCTGTAATAGTCTACGTTGGCGCTGACGCCTTTGTAGATCTTCCGCTCCTCCGCAATGGCCTGGGTTGCCAGTTTTTCCACTGATGAATAAAGTGCGAAATCATCATCCCGGCCCTTTTCTTTCGCAAGTTTCTCCACAAAGCTCTTAAAGATCAGCGCTCTCGGATCGGAGATCGAATACACCGCGTGTCCCATGCCGTAGATCAGGCCCTTTTTATCAAAGGCCTCTCTGTTCAGCAGCTTCAGCAAATATGCCTTCACCTCATCTTCGTCTTTGACGTCCTTTACACTTTTCCTGAGATCCTGCATCATCTGGACGACTTTAATATTGGCGCCGCCGTGTTTGGGCCCTTTCAAAGAAGATAAGGCTGCCGCAATGACTGAATATGTATCAGACCCGGCGGATGTGACCACATGGGTCGTAAATGCGGAGTTATTTCCTCCTCCGTGCTCCATATGCAGCACAAGTGCGATGTCAAGTACCTTGGCTTCCAGTTCTGTATACTTCATGTCCGGACGGAGCATCCGCAAAATATTCTCAGCCGCAGAAAGTTTTTCGTCCGGACGGTGGATATAAAAACTCTCCTGCTTTACATAATGATTATATGCATGGTAGCCGTAGACTGCCAGCATCGGAAATACACTGATCAGCATCAGGCTCTGCCGGAGAACATTCGGCATGGAGATATCGGCTGCCTTCGGGTCATAGGACGCCAGATTCAGCACACTCTTTGTCAGAGAGTTCATGATGTCTGCGTTGGCCGCTTTCATAATAACGTCTCGGGTAAAGTTCCTTGGAAGTGTCCTGCAGAGTGAAAGGACGTCTTTAAATTCTGCCAGTTTCGTTTCGTTTGGAAGTTCCCCGAACAGCAGAAGATATGCAGTCTCCTCAAAACCAAACCTGCGGTTTTGTACAAAATTTCTTGTGAGGTCAATAATATCATAGCCTCGGTACAGGAGCCGCCCGTCGCACGGTACCTTTTTCCCGTCAATCTCTTCATACGCCTGGATTGATGAAATATTTGTGAGTCCTGCCAGGACACCCGTACCGTTTTCATCTCTCAGTCCCCTCTTTACGCCGAACTGGGAATACAGCTCCTTCGGAACCGTACAGCTCTCCGTACACAGCTTAGAATAGGAATCTGTATACTCTCTGATAATGCTGCTCGTCTTCTTGTATTTCATTCTGGATACCTCCTTTACATTTCCTGGTATTTTTTCATCATACCTCAATATTTGATTTTTGTCAACCATTGACACTTATCAATTAACTGATTATACTGTAGATAAGTATCAAAGAAAATTAAGGAGAGTATAAAACATGAATCAGGCAGAATCAACGGGGATCGCCGTATCTCTGTTTGAAATATTCCCTCTGTGCCGGAAACTGATTTTCAGTTCTCTGGATATGAAAGATCTGAATCTGACGAAAAGCCAGCTGTCCATCCTGTTTGCGCTGGAAGTCAAACCTTGCCTTACGATGTCCAGGCTGTCCAAATATATCGGTTCGTCAAAAGAACAGACGACTCGGGCAGTGGCTCCCCTGGCAAAGGAAGGTCTTGTGGAGCGGTACATGGATGAGGAAAATCGGAAATATGTCTACATTCGGCTATCCGAAAAGGGCACATGTATGATACAGAAAGCAAAACAGGCTTTTATCAATCATCTCAAGCAGTCCTTTGACCGGCTGCCGGAAGAGGATTTAAACGATTTAAAACAGGCGGCCCGGACTACCTTAAACATCTTAAAAAAGCTGGAACCATAGTGCTGCACGGTTCCGGCTTTACTTTTTATAACATCCTGTGTTATAATTTTATATACTACATTTGTAAGATTAAAAGGAGTGGACCTATGAAACCGATTCCCCAGATTTCAGATGCCGAATATAAAGTGATGAAAACCGTGTGGGCCCATGCGCCGATCAGCACACCCCAGGTGACAACGCTTCTGGCCGC
>NZ_FR889181.1:0-14543 GCF_000432215.1 Anaerostipes sp. CAG:276 | reverse complement strand
AGAGCCCTGACCTATGAAAAACGAGGCAGAGCTTTTTTCTATACCCCTCTGGTAAAGGAGGAGGAGATCTTAAAACAGGAGACAGATTGTTTTCTCAACCGCTTTTATGACGGCTGTTTCAGTTCGCTTGTAACAAATTTTTTAGAAGAAGACCGGCTGACAGCCCGAGAAATCCATGAATTAAAAGAGATTTTGGATGCGGGACTTGGCAGGGAGGATGAATAACATGTATCAAGCTCTGATGGAGAATTTTCTCTTCCACTGCCTGTTTCTTGCTTTTATCGTCCCTGTGATCCTGGCAGGACAAAAATTGCTGCGGCGTTGTCTGACAGCGCAGTACCGGCATATGACCTGGTATCTTTACTGTTTCTGCGCTCTTCTTTTCTTTCTTCCCGTCCGTCTGCCCGGATCAGCGGATCTCTGCTCTTTTATCATCAGTTTTATGACGAATGCTTCCAGGCAGGCTGTACAGATTTCCCCTGCCTCCGCCGCATCAGGCTCTGCCGTACAAATCAGCGACTACGCCGTATCCGCCGGAGCATCTGTCCCCGGCCCGGTCTTTACTGCCCTGTTTTGGATCTGGGCTGCCGGCGCTGCCGCCATGACTGCCGTCTTTTTATATCACTGTGTCCGCTTAAACCGCCTGGACCGCTCTATGGCTTTCGTTAAAAATATGGATACAGAGCGCCTTTTTCTCCAGTGTAAAGAGGAATTGGGAATCCGCAGAAACATCCGCTTTGTGCTCTCCGAGACCACAGATACTCCCATGGCATTCGGGATCTTCTTCCCTGTCATCGTATTTCCGAAAAAGTTTCTCTCGGTCTTTTCTGAACGAGAACTTTCCTATGTATTTTATCACGAGCTGAGCCATTATAAGCGGGGTGATCTCGCCGGCAGCCTCATCTGCTGTATCGTGAGGGTGCTTTACTGGTTCCACCCTTTCGTGCTTTATTCTCTCAAAAAAATGCGGACAGATCGGGAAATAGCCTGTGACGCTTCCGTACTGAATCATATAAGACAGCAGGAATGGAATTCTTACGGCCACACAATCCTGAATTTTGCAGGATACCTGTCTTCCGGAGAGATATTTTCTGTTTCCTCAGGCATCGGAGGCAGCGATTCCCAGCTAAAACAGCGCATCACGGCCATCGCCTCCTACCGCAGGCCGTCAAAGAAAACAAAACTTGCAGGTTTTTCTCTCCTGCTGATCCTCTGGCTCCTGTTCTCGCCTTTCGTTCAGAATCATAATTTATTGGCGGACTCCGTATCCGGGAAACCTGACCGGCCATTCGTTTCGGTTGATCTGTCTTCTTTCTTTCCGGAAAATGAGGGCTGTTTTGTCCTATATGATAAAAATAAAGACCAGTACAGCATATACAATGAAAAAATGAGCCGGCAGAGAGTCTCCCCGGATTCCACCTATAAAATATACAGCGCACTTGCCGCATTGGATGCCGGCGTGATATCCCCCGGCAAATCTGAGATTGCCTGGGACCAAAAGCAGTATCCATTTTCATCCTGGAATAAAGACCAGACTCTTGACAGCGCCATGTCCTCCTCAGTCAACTGGTACTTCCAGACCCTGGATAAAAAGCTTGGGAAAACGGAACTGCAAAAAACACTCAGACGCATCCGGTACGGCAATGAGGATATTTCCGGCGGAATCACTTCTTTCTGGCTGGAATCCTCTCTGAAAATTTCCCCCTTAGAACAGGTCATTCTGCTCAGAGATTTTGATCAAAACCGACTCGGCTGCTCTGAGAGATCGGTCAGAGCAGTCCAAAATTCCATCCGGCTCAACAGCGGCCCCGACAGCACCCTGTATGGAAAAACCGGGACCGGCAGCATAGACGGCCATGACATAAACGGATGGTTCATTGGTATTCTGAAAACCAAAGATAATACGTACTGCTTTGCCCTGAGAATCGAAGGCCGCGACGGCGCATCGGGGAAGGAAGCAGCCCGGACTGCCTTAGAGATTATTCGTTCTCTTTCGCTTTGATCACCGGAATAGTCTTCTTCACGACATATCCGCTGCCCCCGCGTTCTTTCACATCTTCTGCCATGGTAATTAAAAGCCATGGCTCTTTTTCACTTTTGTCTGCAGTAAAAATCCCGAACCATCCAAGCTCTGTTCCTGAAGTATCGCTCTTGCTCGCTTTGATCTCGGCGGTTCCGGTCTTTCCGGCAAGCTTCACGCCGGGAGTCCTTGCCCCGTGTCCGGTGCCGTCCGGGTGTTCGATGACCTGAATAAGATCTTTTCTCACGATCTCCGCCGTTTTTTCAGAAAATGCGTCTTTAATCCAGTATTGCGGTTCCGGTTTCTTCTTATAGAGAAGATATGGACGCACCATGCTGCCCTTGTTGACAAAGGCCGAATAGATCGATGCCAGGTGAACCGGATTCACAAGTACCTGGCCCTGGCCATACCCGCTGTCAGCCAGCTGGACTTCTGAATCAATACTTTTTTGATTATTTGAAAACTGAGACACTGCCATCTTAATGTCAAAGGGCAGTTCCCGGCCAAACCCGAGATGTTTTGCCTGTGCCGCATAGTCCCTGGCCCCGATCTTTAACGCCGCCTTCGCAAAATAAATGTTATCGGAATAAATCAGTGCATTCTCAAGCACTGCGTGCTTGTATGTATGCAGGGTCGTCACTTTATAAGATCCCCAGCTGCTGTCTTTCTGCCATGAGAGCCCGCTGTATCCGAAATCCTCATTGGGCTTCAGTTTTCCTGTATTCATGCCCATCCCTGCCACCACCGGCTTAAAGGAGGATCCCGGCGCCCATTTCTGGCGGAAGCGGTTGTAGAGCGGTTTTGCCTTGTCTTTGTTCAGTTCCTCCCACTGATCCGCCGGAATCCCCAGCACAAAGTCATTACTGTCATAGGCCGGAGTGCTGACCAGAGCCAGGACCTCCCCTGTCTTCGGATTCATCATCACAGAACAGCTTTTATCACCTTTATATTGGTCATAAATTTTCTCCTGAAGTCCCGCATCGATCGTTGTATAAATATCTTCCCCATTCTTTTCCCTTTTTACGGCAAGCACCTTCTTTTCTCTGCCGTCCTCATTGAGAATCGATATCTTATATCCGTCGGTCTCATGGAGCCGGTCTTCATATAATACTTCAAGACCGCTTTTCCCCACCAGCTGTCCCTGCTCATATCCCTGATCTTTCTTTTTTTCCAGTTCCTCTGCGCTGATCTCCTGGACATATCCGGTCAGGTGTGATGCCTTCTTTCCATACGGATACACTCTGCTGTCCTCTGAAGACACAAGCACACCGGATATCTTTAACAGTTTCTTCTCTATTTTCGCTTCCTGGACAGGCGTCATTTTCTTTACCGGTACAAAGGAATCTTTTGTGACCCAGGATGCGTCAAGCTTTTTATCAATATCCTCCTTTTTCACACCAAGCAGTTTCGCTAAACCGGATACAGAAGCTTTCCGGTCTTTTATTTTCCCCGGCACAAGTCCCACAGATGCGGCTTTTCCTTTTCCGGCCAGCATTTTCCCATTTCGGTCGTAGATTGCTCCACGGTTTCCTTTTAATTTCGTGACACGGACTTTATCTGTGAATTCCATGTCCGGAAAAATCAGACTGTCATCCCATTTGAGACGGTACTCTCTTCCCTCTTTCTCAAAATAAGCCTTTTGGTCAAAAGAAATCCTGCCTGCGATCGTATCCATGGACATGCGGTAGGAAACCTTATCCCCTTCTGAATCTTTATCCACAGCAACCTTCATATTTTGAGCCCCGATCCCCTGATAAATCTTTTGATTTCTCTGTATAAACTCCTTTTTTGAAATCTCCTTTTGACTGCCTTTATCTAACAGCCCATACATAACCTCATAGTCTTTTTTCTCAATACACGAAACATACTCGGAGAGTACATCTTTCGGACGCTCTGTGCCAAAATAATTCCAGAGAGCATATGCCGCAGCGCCCAGTGCAGCTGCCGCTCCGAGTATCAAAATCACTGTCTTCTTCATGGACACCTCCTGTTCCCGACCGTCACATATAAATATCATCTATATCTTACACGTGTAGGATATATGTGTCAAGAAGAACAAGGCGGTTGAACATCCTACAAATAATTTCCAGCTTTTTCACGGAAAGCGGGTGGGAATCTGGCAAAATCTGTTGTATAATAATAAGTACAGTATTTGCCGCAGATGAATATAATAAGACTCGCAGAAAGACAGGGGAGGGTAATCGTGTTTAAATTAATCGACGAAATCGCAGAAGTAATCTATGTCGCAGATATAGAGACATACGAACTTCTGTATCTGAACAGTTCCGGCAAGCGCCTGTTCGGTGCAGAAAACTATAAAGGGGAAACATGCTACCGTCTTCTTCAGGGAAGGGATGAGCCGTGTGAATTCTGCACAAACCATCTGCTGTCCAGGGATTCTGTCTATACATGGCGTTTCACCAACAGGATGACAAACCGGCATTTTATACTAAAAGATAAACTGATCGAATGGAACGGCCGTCCGGCGCGGATGGAGATAGGATTTGATCTGACAGAACAGGAGAAGTCCGAACAACTGCTGAAAAACAAAGCAAAAGGAGAAGAACTTCTTCTGGAATGTCTGCGCATCCTCCACCAAACCAAAGATTTAGAAAATTCCGTACAGATGATCCTTGAAAAAGCAGGAAGATTCCTTTCCGCAGACCGGACCTATATTTTTGAAATCAGCGGACAGACCATGAACAACACCTACGAATGGTGTGCAGAAGGCATAGACCCTGAGAAAGACAATCTGCAGAATCTGCCTGTGACCCTGATCGACCGCTGGAGCAGAGAATTTGAGAATAACAAATGTATTTTTATAGAAGACATGGAAGATCTCAGGAGTCAGTCACCGGAAGAATATGAGGTCCTTTCATCCCAGAATATCAAACGGCTGATCGCAGCACCGCTTTTTTCTAACCAGCGTCTTGCCGGCTACATCGGAGTAGACAATCCGCCCGGAGATCTTTTTGATCAGGTAGAGGCTTTTCTGGAGACTCTCAGCTACTTTCTTTCTTCCAGCATGGAGCAGATGCGCACGTACCGCGTGCTGAAAGATCTGAGTTATCTGGATACACTGACCGGACTCTATAACCGCAACCGTTTCAATGAAGATCTCGACCGCTTCGGCAGACAGGATTTCCGTTCAGCCGGGGTCATTTACCTGGATCTGAACGGACTGAAAGATATCAATGACACAAAGGGCCATCAGTGCGGAGACCAAATTCTCAAAGAATCCGCCAAAAAGCTTCAGGTCATCTTCTCAGAGCATATGATCTACCGAATCGGCGGAGACGAATTTGCCATTCTCTGTCTGAATATAAAAAATGAGCACTTTATGCGTATGATACGTGAACTTAAATATTTGTTTTCCCACTCGGTAGACGGCAGCGGCGCCGTCGGATACAGCTGGTCTGAAAGCCCGTCTGACTTTCAGGTTCTCTTAACTGAGGCAGATAAGATGATGTACACAGACAAAAAAGAGTATTACCGGTCCAATCCAAATTCTTCGAGATACCGGAATTACTTTGATGACCGGCTCGATCTCAAAAGCCTTGATCATCTTCTGAAAGCCATTGAAGAGGAACGGTTCTGTGTGTATCTCCAGCCAAAAGTCCTGTGCAGTACACAGGAAATCATCGGTGCCGAGGCTCTTGTGCGGTATATTGGTCAGGATGAAACCGTAGAGCCCCCCATCAGCTTTATTCCGCTGCTGGAATCTGCCATGACCATAAAATATGTAGATTTTTTTGTATTTGAAGAAGTTTGCCGGATCATCCAGGACTTTATCAAGTCCGATTCTCCGGTGTTCCCTATTTCTGTAAACTTCTCACGATTCACACTGGTGGATGCCGATTTTCTGAAGACGATCTTTTCCATCTGTGATCAGTATCAGGTACCGCGCAGTCTCCTGGAGTTTGAGATCACGGAAAGTGCAGAAAACATCGACGAGACATTTCTGGATGATATGATCCGGGATATCAAAAAAGCCGGATTTTCTGTGGCCATCGACGATTTCGGAGTCAAATATGCCAACCTGTCTCTGGTTCTTAACAGCGATATTGATACGCTGAAGCTGGACAAAAGCATGATCGACTCCATCGAGAGCAATGAAAAAGCCATGATGTTTATCCAGGCTCTGGCTTATATCTGTAAGACTCTGAATATCAGTTTTATCGTGGAAGGCGTGGAATCACAGGATCAGTTTGAAATCCTAAAAGCTTTGCGGTGTGAAGGCATACAGGGCTATCTATTTGGACGTCCTATGCCCCTTTCTGACTTCTGCCGGTTCCTTGAAGAAAAACAAAACAAACCGAAAAACTCCCCCGCAGAATAAAACTGCAAAATCATATGGCCTCCGCTGCATCAGGCAGCGGAGGCCATATAAGGCTCTGTACTTCTTATTCTTCCATGATCTCTTCCGGCGTAAAGCCCCGGTATCTCCACTGCCGGGTTCGTTTCTGCCAGCGTGCGCAGCAGGCCAGGAATTCCTCTTTTTCATGTGTCTCATTCAGAAAAATACCGGCGTCTTTCATCAGAAGGAACATTTGAGAGACACCGCCTCCTAAGAGCAGATTGTCTTCCAGTGCGGTCATCAGTTCCGCAAACGACAGGGGATTGTGTTTCCTTTTCTCCAGAAACTTTCTCAATTCCTTGTACTCAGGTGCATCTACATCCACATATTCTTCATAATACAGACGGATCTCCTCCTGATCTGGTATGTAATACGGCAGGTTTTTCACCTCATTCATAAGGTTTAGGCAGACTCTGGTATCCGAAATTTTGGAGGAGATCACGTAGCGCCCTTCGACACGGTAATCCCCGTAGACTTTTTCGGAGAATTTTAAAAATCTCGAAATTTCCCCTTTCCTGAGAGGTGTGCTGTGAAACTCTTCCCACACCCTCATCAGCTGTTTTTTTTCATAAACGCCGTACAAATGGGCCAGAGCTCTTGCATACCGGTAAAACTCCTGGTTGCGGACGACTGTCTCCCTGTTTTTTGTATTGGACAGGAATCTTGCGATCTTTGCTTCTACTTCGGGCGGCACAACTAACTTCCTCCCGCCGTCTTCACCGAACACAAAAAGCCAGCCTCTTCTCTGGTATGTCCAGATCCCGGTGCTTTCCCCGTCCGGCTCACTCAAAAGCAGCTTCAGTCCTCTCAGATCTTCGGAAGAGCTGTATTTTAAAACGGCTGGCGTCTGGGCTAAAATCTCGTATTCCAGTTTCTCCACCAGTTCATGCTTCCTGTACCGTGTGCCGTCCATTCCATAAAAAGAGGCAATCTCTAAAAGCTGGCTCTTTGTATAACACTGAAGGCAGTCCAATAAACCTTGTGCAGAGCTTTTCAGAATTGTCCATTTCATTTCTTTTTTCTGCTCCATCTTGCACCTCTTTTCTAAACTGTACATCTTTTTTTTATTTTACCATAGAATACGTATCCTTCCTACCAGTATACAATATACTTTTTCTCTGAAGCATCTTCCCCCTCGTTTTTTCTTTCACATATTTTATCCGGCACCATAAAATATAGAAAGACAAATTATGGATGTGATGTTTTGAATCATTTTACTGTCTCCTGCCAATCCATGGGAAGCCATCTGCCCTCCTGCGCCCAATATAGTATTGATGCCGATTCTGCCTCCGAAAGTCTCCTTCCCTTGTTTCAGGTCTTTGAACAGGGCGGACAGATCAGACAGGCAGATGAACATACAGCCATATTGATGCCGTCTTCGTTTTACTTTGTAAGCTATCATTTTATTGCGGGTCCCGGAAGCTGGAAGTATTTTCGTATCCTTCCGTGCATTAACAGCAATCCCGCGCTTTTATATGCTTCTTTTTCCCCCGCCGCCTCAGACGGGCTTGCATCGGCATCGGCTTGTTTTATCACAGATAAAGCCCTGCACAGCCCTGCTTCCCTGAGTTTCCGGGTGAGCTATCCGGAATCTCCAAAAGCCTTCAGCATTACGGGGGCCGTGAGCATTGCAGCATATGATGCCTGAACACAGGAGAGAACAGCAAGGACCATATCCCGCTGTTCTCTCTCAGCAGTTTCCCACAAATACATATTTCAAATAAGCTCTCGCTGTCTCTGCCAGCCGGTAGACCTCTTCGGTTTCCGTGGCCTTCTTGTCCGCCATGTTCCATATCGGAAAAAACCGGTTCACGTGAAGCGGAATGTCCGGATTTACAGAGGCCACCCAGGCGGCCATCTCCTCCATCTCTTCCCTCGAATCATTTTCTCCGGGAACGATCAGTGCGGCAAGTTCCACATGACATCTGTCTGCCGCTTTTTTGATAAAATTCTGTACCGTCCCCAGATCTCCTCCCAATTTCCTGTAGTAATCTTCTCTTATGCCTTTCAAGTCCACATTCATCGCATCAATATAAGGAAGCAGCGATTCTTCCACGGCTTCAGAAAAGGCACCGTTGGTCACCAAAACATTCTTCATTCCGTACTGTTTTACTATTTTTGCCGCGTCTCTCACATATTCATAACCTGTCAGCGGTTCGTTGTAAGTATATGCGACTCCGATGTTGCCTCTGGCCCTGAGTTCCGATGCCTTGAGTGCAAGCTTCTCCGGTGCAAGAAAGACCGTCTCCGCCTCATCTGCATTCTTCATGGAAATGTCATGGTTCTGGCAGAAGGGACAGTGTAAGTTGCATCCGAAGCTTCCCACAGACAGTATGACGCTCCCAGGATAAAACATAGAAAGCGGTTTCTTTTCGATAGGGTCCAGAGCCAGGGCAGTAATCCTGCCATAGTTTTCACACACGATCATACCGTTTACATTTTTCCTGGCCCCGCACCTTCCAAACTGGCCTGGTTTCAGCCTGCAGCGGTGCATGCATACCGTACATGTCTCTTTCATCTTCTCACCTGTGCCTTATGACTTCAAACCGTTCGACCTGTACAGATTCCTCTTCTCCGATTCCGGCTTTTTGTTTTGCAATCTCAATCTGTTCATCCACGGTATCCACGCCGGAAAGATTCGGAAGCAAAAGCCCTCTCCGCCCTCCCCGTGTTACGATGACTCCATATTTTTGGGCATCTAGTTCCTCCATTGATGTTACCTTCTGAGTCTTTCCCAGGACATCCACGCTGTACTCCAGCTGAGCCAGTTCTTCTTCTCTGACAGGAGAGAATCTCGGATCTCTTGCTCCGGCGCTGACTGCATTTTGTATGATTTCCTCCGCAACAGAAGATTTCGTCGCACATATAGTGCCGATGCAGCCTCTCAGCCTTCCCTCTTTCTTCAGAGAGACAAAGACTCCTGCCCTGCTGCTCAAGAGGTCTTCCGGAAGCCCTTTCGGAACTCCGATCATAGTTCCGTTTCTCACATAAGATTCCAGTGACAGCCTCGCCAGACGCACAAAGCTGTCTTCCCTGGCCTGCCTTCGCTCCGCCTTCTTTCTCTGAAGTCTCACATACTCGTCCTTAAACTTTCGGCCCGGGTCCTCCCTGAGCGGCTCAAAGGCACAGACCCCATATCCCACGCCAAAAGGCCCCTCGTAAGAGAGTTTCTCCGTTTTCACTGCTATGCCGTCCAGGGCTCCTGCCAGCATCACAAAAGCCCTGTGGCCGCACTCTCCTGCTTTCTCAAGAAATTCCTCGTCAAAATTAAAAAGCTCCAGAAAATCTCCGCTTTCCATAGTCTTCATGATCCTGCTGTCATAACGCGGACCTTCCTCACAGTATCCGTAAGGCCCGTCCTCCATCAGCCGGTGGGACAAATCTCCGCTGGCAATAAAAACTGTCTTTCTTCCAAGGCAGTCTGCCGCCTTTTTCACATACTGCCCCATTGTATAGTGGTCAGAAAGAGAAAGACCCGAAAGGCTGATCCTGACCGTCTGAAACTCCTGATAAGTCTGCTGTATGAAATAGATAGGAATCATCGACGCGTGATCCAGCTGTTTCTCCTGCTCTCCTGCAGTGCCTGCCATAAATCCGTCTTCTTCGGCCAGCCGCGTGATCAGTTCTGTCATTTCCCGGTCATAGCCGGTACTGATCCGGCTCTCTTCCGCTCCAAACTGTGAGAAATCCCCCCGGGCCCCGTCTCCCGGAGAAATGTGAAAGTAGTCCGTATACATGACAGAGTGGGGTGTCGCGATCACGACTGTCTCCGGGGCAAGACATGCGATCTTTTTTCCGGCTTCTCTGTAAGCTTTTACGGTGTCTGCCGCCGCCTGCTCCTTTCCGCATCCCACCCCGGGAATGAGCAGCGGGGGATGCGGTACCATAAATGCACCAATTACAGCCATTTTCCATCATCCTTTCTGTGGTATTTATATTTGGTAATGTCATGGCAGGACAGCATACATGCATCTTTTTCTCCCCACCGGATCAGCGATGCATCTGCTTCCGTCCATACATTCAGGACAGGATTGAAAATCTCCATGGTCCTGTTGATATTTCTGCTTATATTCTTTGCCGGACACTCCTCACACGGCCTGGTCCTTGCAAAAAACGCCTCATAGCAGTACATTCCTGTCTTCACATCCGGTGCCATCCTGTTTGTCTTTTCGTTGATATAAATCAGATGAAAATCATCGGGGTCGATGATATAGATCCAGGAATTCTGGTTATCAAGAGCCATCTGAAGGCCTGCGGCAGTTTTCTCGGCCCTGTCCTGTGCCCGCTTTTTTAATAAAAAAACCGAAAGGAACATTGCGGTCAGTGTCAGAGCATAAATCTGATCCTTCGTCCACATTCTCCTGATAACACACTCGTCAAATCCCACAAAGCCTTTGCATTCACCCCCATCCCTGATAGCGCACTGAAGGACTGATTTGATCCCTCTGAGCTCTAACGCTTCCTTCTGTTCTTTTGGAAGCTGCGCGATATCAGGGCAGTAGAACAGCCCGTTCTCATCAAAATTATTCTTGCAGTGTGCTTCAAACTGATCATCGGATATAGTCTGGCGATATTCTGCCAGCGGCCTGATGCCCCTGCTGCACCATTCAAATGTATTGGCGCACCCTTTTTCCGATTTCTCGAAGATATAAGCCCTGCTCACGCCGAAATGTCTGCCTGCTGTCTTAAGAATCGAATCTACCGCTGTCTCCAGATCTTTCTCTTCACATATCTTTTGAATGATCTGCTCGATCAGATCATTTATTTTCTTCCCCTGTTCTTCGTTGGAATCGATCCTCGTATTTGCGGCAGGCAGTATTCCGGGAAAACCGCCCCCCTGTTCTGACAGTGAATGCTCATACAGGCTGTACCCGTTTTTACCCCTGGATTTTGCATCATACAGTGCCAGATCACTGTGTCTGAACAAGTCTTCAAAACGGGTCCCGTCCTGAGGGCAGCAAGCGATTCCTATGCTTGTGGAAAACTCGCAGGATGTCATATTCTGCCGGAACATAGACTGAAAAGATTCCCTGATCTTTTCCGCCCTGCTCTTCAAGATATCTACCCTGCGGATATCCTTCATAAAAATCAGAAATTCGTCGCCGCCGATCCTTGAAATAACATCTTCTTTCCTGAGCACTCTCGTGAGAACCGATGATATCTCCTGAAGCACGGCATCCCCGAACATATGCCCGTACCGGTCATTGATCAGTTTAAAATCGTCCACATCAATAAGCATCATGGCTGCCATTTCTTTTGGATCTCTTCTTTCCAGATAGTATTCAATCTCTTTTCTGGCAGTTTTTCGGTTGTAAAGTCCGGTCAGTTCATCTCTGGACGCCTTTTCTTCCAATGCCTGTGAAGCTCTCTTTTCATCGTCAATATCTGCCATGATCCCCACGGCTTTAAACGGTTTTCCGGCCCGGTCGAACTGAGCCGTAGCTTTTACTTTGTACCAGCGGTAGCAGCCGTCCCTGTCCGCGAGGCGGAACTCAGCCTGCCCATACGGCATGCTGCCTCCCATATCACGGAGCAGTTCTTCCACAACTTCCAGATCTTCAGGATGAATATGGGACTGTGTCAGCAGTCTCTCACTGGCTTCCTCCATGACCGGAATATATCCGAACTTCTTCTCCCAGTTGGAAGAGTACAGCATTTTATCCTTCTTCATATCCCATTCAAAAATGACATCATTGGACTGTTCCATGATGATTCTGTGTCTTTCAAGAGTCAGCCTCAGTTCCTCCTGAGCCTGTTTGGACTGAGTGATATTGATCAGTGTCCGGAAGATATGTTCCTTTCCGTCCGTCCCTGTCACCAGATTTCCCTTATCCAAAACCCATATGATCTGCCCGTCCCTTGCCACAACGCGGTACTCCAGTTCAATAACATTCCCCGAACTCAGCTGTTTTTTCGTCTGAGCCAGGACTTCCTCCCGGTCAGGCGGGTAAATGACCTCAAGATAATGTCCGCGGAATTTTTCTTTGATTTCCCAGGCCTCATAGCCGAGCAGATTTTCCAGCCCTTCATTGATCTGAAGCATCGTAAAATATTTATCGTTTAAGCACTGCTGGATACCCCCGAGAAGGTTTCCTGCTCCCCCTGTGCCCGGAATCCTGGAAGTTCCGGGCTGCTTTAATTCTCCTGCTTCTTTCAACTCTTTCCAGACCAGCATGATCCTTCTCTGGTAAGGGTGCCCGTCGGAGATTCTGAGAATCGTACATTCACACCAGCCGTATGTTTTCAAGTGCCTGTCGTAAATGCGGAATTTCCGGCTTATTTTCATCAAACCGTCATCGAGAAACTGTTCCAGATCCGGTCCCAGAAAATGAAGCATGCTTTCCCGGTCCTCCGGGTGTGCAGATTTTTCCGCAAAATTTTTCAGGACATCTTCAAACCGGTCCCCGGATTTTAATGCTGAGAAGTTACTGCTGGCCGCATATACAAGATGGTGAATGCCTGTTCCAAGATCCACTTCCATAACTGTAGAGTCTGCATATCTCAGAAGAATAAAATATTTTGCCTGCCCCATCTGAAGGGTGTCTATCGCTTCCCTGTGATGGGTTTTTTCCGATATATCCAGATCCGGAGACTCCCCTTTTGGCACGCTCCTGTCCGCATATATTTCTGAATATTCTGCAAATATGTCTTTTACATTTTTAAAAGATTCCAATAATTTCGGAGAAAAAGTCCCGCACTCGCCGTTCAGGATCATCGTAAATGCCTTCTCCGGAGCGATAGCTTTTTTATAGACCCTGTCAGTGGTCAGGGCATCGTAGCAGTCTGCAATCCCCACGACCTGGGCATAGATCGGGATGCTGTCCCCTTTCAGACCGTCCGGATACCCCCTGCCGTCCCACCGTTCATGGTGGTATCTGCATATATTATACGCATATTTAAGGTATTGTCTGTCACTCATCCGGTCCAGACCTGCAAGAATCTCACATCCTTTGACCGAATGGGTCTTCATGATCTCAAATTCTTCTTTTGTGAGGCGGCCCGGCTTGTTTAAGATTGCATCGGGGATTGCGATCTTGCCGATATCGTGCATGGATGAGGCGCTGACGATCATCTGGATCTCGGAATTTTCCAGACCGTATTCCGGGTAACTCAATGCCACATCATGAAGCAGTGCTTTTGTAAAAATCCTGATCCGCCGGATATGCTGTCCCGTCTCTGCGCTGCGGTATTCGATTATGGACGAGAGGGCATCGATCATGGCAGAGTTGGACTCCCTGAGCCTTGCCGCCTGTTCCTCGATGAGTTCTTCCTGGTTCAGCCGGTGCTGATTCAGCTCAACAATATTCTGAACGCGCCGTTTCACCACATAGGGTTCAAAGGGTTTCATAATGATCTCGGAAGCCCCCATGTCAAAAACCTGCATCTCATTCTGGACTGAATCTTCTGCTGTGATGACGATCACAGGAAATTCAGAGATCATGCCGCTTTGCCCGATCTCCTTCAATACTTGAAACCCGTCTTTTACAGGCATGACCAGATCCAGCAGCACCGCGGCGATCCGTCCGTGGTACTGCTCCAGAAGGACGAGAGCCTGCTGTCCGTTTTCAGCCTCAAGAAGATTATAATCTGCTTCAAACACTCCGCGGAGGATGACACGGTTTATCTCCATATCATCAACGATTAAAATAGTGTCTCTTCCTGTCATCACATTTCCCCCGTTACTTCACTCCAAATATTTCCGCTTTTATTTCCAATTTACACTATATTATTAATTATAACACAAAACAAGAAGAAAAACGGAACAAAGTGGGCAAACCCACACTTCATCTCCCCAACCCCTCACTCTTTGTGGGGCTTGACAACTTTGCGTACCAGATGCGATTTGACGTAGTCAAATGATTTCCTTACGCATCTGTGTGCAACCCGCGGAACGTTTTTTGTTACTTAGGAAAGACTCTCACGCATTAGAGTGACAAGGTCTTTCCTAAGTAACAAAAAACAGCCGGATAAACCAGCTGTTTTCATACGATATTTTCCACTCTGCAATCGTTTTTTCTTCATTTGCTTTCTCTGACAGATACTGCGTTAAATTCACTTGACAATACCTGTTAAGTTTTTATTTATACAGTACAGTGTGCAAAAAACGATCGCAGATGGCATCTTTGGTTTCTAAGTAACCTGCTCCAGCAGATATTACGTCCATTT
>NZ_FR889180.1:110933-137164 GCF_000432215.1 Anaerostipes sp. CAG:276 | reverse complement strand
AAGAAGCTGTTTTTCAAAGAACTTTTCATGTGGTGAAAAAGCTGGGAAGGATTGTGGTCGGAGCTATTGATGAATCAAGCACAGGCTACTCTGTCAATATGACAAAAGTTTTTGGCAGCCAGATTAAAGTTCTTCCGTCCTGTTCCTCCACTCCAAAAGGATGGCATGAAGCTTTAAACTTGTTAAGCGAACATCAAGACGAATTTAAAAAGTTCATCAGCGGCAGCTATCCTCTGGAACAATGGGACAGAGCATTCCAAAAAGCGGAAAGCAGGAATGGATTTAAAATCATGCTGAGGCCATAAAGACTTTCTATCTGTGTGCAGTTATTATATAATAATAAACAACGAAAACACACAGAAGGGAGAGATTATGAACAGACTGATCAATGCGATGGTAGCCTGTGGAAGCGGGATTGCAACTTCAACGGTTGCGGCAGGCAATATTCAGGAAATATTTGACGAACTGGGGGTGAGAGTTCAGCTTACAAAATGCTCCATTTCAGATATACCGGCCAATTCCGACGGTATGGACATTATTTTTGTTACGAACAATTACCGGGGAGAAGTCCCTTGTCCAATCATCAATGTTACTTCATTTATAACAGGGATAAAGAGGGATAAAACAGTAGAGAAAATCAAAGAAACAATACTCGACATTCTAAAAAATTAAAATGCGGAACAGAAGGAAACATAAAAAAGAAGCATATCGCTTTGCTGTGATATGCTTCTTTTTTATTGACATATTATAAAATTAAGTATATTATATATCATATAGTATTGATAAAAAAATAATATGATATCAGGGTCAAAAGATATTTTGACCACAATATTATGATATGGGAGCGTGTCTATGGTATTTAATACAGGAGCTGCTTTGCTGGACGCCATTGTCCTCGCAGTAGTCTCAAAAGAAGAAGAAGGGTCCTATGGGTATAAGATTACCCAGGATGTACGAAGAGTCCTGGATGTATCAGAGTCCACTTTGTATCCCGTGCTGCGCAGACTCAGAAATGAAGGCTGCCTGGAAGTATACGACAGGCAGTGCGACGGAAGGAACCGCAGGTACTATAAAGTGACCAGTCAGGGTATGATCCAGCTGAACTTGTATAAGACAGAGTGGAAATCTTACTCATTTAAGATTACGAAAATATTTGAAGGAGGAGCAGTCCATGAGTAGAAAAGAATTTCTGGACCAACTGGCATATTTGCTTCAGGACATTGCGCCGGAAGAACGGGATGATGCAATTGGATATTATGTGGATTATTTTGAGGAGGCAGGGCCGGAACGTGAACAGCAGGTGATCGAGGAATTAGGGAGCCCTGAAAAAGTTGCCGCTATGATCCGGGATTCACTGAATGGGACGACCGGGGAAGAAGAATATACAGAAAACGGATATCACAACCAGAGATATGATGAGAACACGAAGATGCCTGAGAAGGCAAAGAAAGAATCGGGATTTCATTTCAAAGGAAACCGGGACCGGAATCTCATTCTTATTGTGTTGATCGTTGTGGGCACGGTGGTGCTCGGTCTTCCTCTGATCGGTGTGATCGGAGGAACAGCCGTCGGAATTGTCGGTATATTTTTCGGGTTCATATCCGGGGTTGCCGGAATCAGTGTGGGGCTCCTGGCAGGAGGCTTCGGTGTATTCGCCGCCGGAATCGTAAAGATGTTCACACAGCTTCCCACAGGATTTATGATGTGCGGCGGCGGTTTGATCATGATGGCAGTGGGACTCTTGTTTAGTGTACTTTTTGTCTGGATCCTCGTAACAGTATTTCCGCCTTTGATCAGAGGAGTCGTGAATTTGATCCGGAGGCTGTTTCATAAAGGGGGAGAAGAAGCATGAAAAAATTTTATAAGGTCTGTCTGATCATCTGTCTGTTATTTACAGTTGCGGGAGCAGGCTGCATTATCGCAGCGGCGGCGATGGGATTTTCCTTTACGGATACTTATCACTATGTGAGAGATAAAGTAAATGGCTACTCAGGCAGATATGAGGATGAGGAGGCAGAGCGGCTGGAATTTCCGAAAGACAAAGTAAAGAAGATAACAATAAAGGTAGGCAGCAGGGATCTGTCCATTGTCAGAGGAGAAGGAAGTCAGATCGTGCTCACTACAAAAGGAAGCCGCAAACTGTTTCAATCTCAGCTAAACGAGGGCCTCAATGAGCTGACGATCCGGTCAAAATCTTCGGTTCACCGTCCCTTTTTCTTTGATTATGGATATGAACAGGCAGTTTTGAGCATACCAAAAGATGTGAATCTGGATGCATTCAGTGTGGATGTGGGAAGCGGGGATTTTGCATCAGAGGAATTAAGTGCTAAAAACATGAAGATCCAGTGTGGAAGCGGAGACATCAAGCTGTCCGGAATCAAGTCTGATCATATTGATATTCAGTGCGGAAGCGGGGATGTAGACGCAGATATATGGGACGGCAGAGAGAACTACAAATATGATATTAGTGTGGGAAGCGGAGATGTGGTCTTTGACGGACACGAGCTGGAACACAGCAATAAAGAAGGTTCCTGGGGAAATGGAACGAAATTCATAGGTGTTGAGTGCGGAAGCGGAAATATCGATATTAACTTTTTGAACAATATATAAGGAGGAGATTTTCATGAGCAGTAAACGATTATATAAATCAAGAGAGGACAAAATGGTCTGCGGCGTCTGCGGAGGAATCGCAGAATATTTCGATGTGGACCCGACCTTAGTACGATTGGGCGCCGTACTGCTGGGATGTTCAGGAACCGGAATCTTGGTTTACATTGCGGCGGCAGTCATCATACCGGAGAGAAGGTATTAAAAATAGTAATTGCATCAGTTGTCAAAGCTATGATATAATATTACCCGAAAAAGACCAAGTCAAAAGGCTTGGTCTTATATTTTGACAAAGAGGAGAAATCATATGAAAACACCAATTTTGATCGCCATGATTGCCTACATGGCAATGGTTGTGTACATCGGAGTGATTTACAGCAAGAAGAATAAGACTTCTGAAGACTATTTTCTGGGAGGAAGAGGACTCGGTCCCTGGGTTACGGCAATGAGCGCCGAGGCTTCTGACATGAGCAGCTGGCTGTTGATGGGACTTCCGGGACTGGCTTATGCATCCGGCTTCAGCCAGGCGGGATGGACTGCCATCGGCCTGATCTTAGGAACCTATTTGAACTGGAAGATCGTTGCAAAACGTCTCCGCCGCTATACGCAAGTTTCCAACAACTCTATCACGGTTCCCGACTTTTTCAGCAACCGATTCAAAGATGAGAAGAAGATCTTAATGTTTGTCTCATCCATCATGATCCTGATCTGTTTTACGGTCTATACAGCATCCGGATTTGCTGCCTGCGGAACTCTGTTTAACTCAGTATTCGGGCTCAATTACCAGGCAAGCATGATCGCCTGCGCGGCAGTTATCGTTATCTATACATCGATCGGCGGATTCCTTGCCGCCAGCACCACAGACCTGATCCAGGGGCTTTTGATGTCCTTTGCGATCGTCACAGTCCTGATCGTGGGTGTCGCGGCTGTGGGCGGCGTTGGAAATATTGTAGAACACGGAAAGACTATGGAAGGCTTCTTTGATGTTATGAAATATCATGATCCGGCCACCGGACATGCCGTATCCCAAGGCATAATCCCCATCCTTTCAGGGCTTGCATGGGGACTCGGATACTTCGGTGTCCCACATATCCTTGTACGTTTTATGGCCATCAAGAACGTTAATGAGATCAAAAAATCCAGAAGGATCGCTATGGTTTGGGTATTGATTTCACTGACGGTAGCTGTGTGCATCGGATTTACCGGAGCGGCTCTTTATCCGAACGTAGCGGAGCTTGCAGGCAGCGGAAATCAGAGAATTTTTATCTATATGACAATGCACCTGTTTAAGGGAATTATTCCTTTGCTCTTTGCGGGTATTATCTTGTCAGGAATTCTGGCAGCGACCATGAGTACATCAGACTCCCAGCTGTTGATCGCTTCTTCCTGTGTATCGAAAAATATGTATGAGGGATTCTTTAAAAGAAAAGCATCTGAGAAAAAAATCCTGATTATTTCCAGGGTTACTACGGTCGTCATCGCTGCCATCGGAGTTATCATTGCACTGGATGAAAACAGCTCAGTATTTAAGCTGGTGGAAAATGCCTGGGCAGGATTTGGCGGAGCGTTTGGCCCGCTGATCTTATTTGCTCTGTTCTGGAAGCGGACCAATTTAAAGGGAGCAGTTGCAGGAATGGTCAGCGGCGGTGTCATCGCCCTTGTCTGGCCGTATACGTTTGCGAAGCTGGGCGGAATTTTTGAGATTTACTGTCTGCTGCCTGCATTTATCGTGTCTTCTCTGCTGATCATCGTTGTCAGTCTCCTGACAGAAGAACCGACCAAAGAAATGCAGGAAGAATTTGAAGAAGCAAGAAAGCCTCTTTAAAGTTTGAAATTTATGCGTTATGATATGGATATGGTAAGTTTTACATAAAGAAAGGGGAAGCACAGTATGTTAAATGAAAAAGTAGCAGAATTGATGAACGATCAGATCAATAAGGAGTTTTATTCTTCCTATCTGTATTTAGATATGTCCAACTACTATGTGGACAAAAATCTGGACGGATTTGCCAACTGGTTTAAGATTCAGGCACAGGAAGAAAGAGACCATGCGATTTTATTTATGGAGTATCTCCAGGCAAATAGCTGCAAAGTAACACTGGAGGCAGTGGCAAAACCGGATAAGAGATTTGAAGAACCGGCGGACCCGCTCAAAGCAGCATTGGAGCATGAGCAGTATGTTACGTCTCTGATCAACAATATTTATGATGCGGCATATCAGTGCAAGGACTTCAGGAGTATGCAGTTCCTGGACTGGTTTGTGAAAGAGCAGATGGAAGAGGAGAACAATACGGATTCCCTCGTTCAAAAATTTGAAATGTTTGGGACTGATCCGAAAGGCTTATATATGCTGGACGCAGAGCTTCAGACAAGAGTCTATGCCGCTCCGTCAATGACGGTATTATAATTTTATAAAATTTTCCGGGATTGCCTTCTTTTTAGGCAATCCTTTTTTTGGCGTTCATGACTCTGATCTCATAATATAAATAAAAGCTGTTCTGCACATTCTATGGATGTTCACATAAACTGATATTATCAGAATTGAAAGGAGATAATTCGTTGGAAAAATACAATCAGCAGAGATGCTCATGCGGACAGCCGGCACCATATGAGATGGACCGAACATGCGGTTATAATTCAAAAATGAAAAGAAATGGTAATTACGGTCACCGCCATGACGGCGTGGATTCCATGGCACTGGCAATGGCATATGTGCCGTGGCAGCATTGGGATCAGATCTATTGCCCTGAAGAGGGATTGGCATGCGGTACCATTTTCCCGGAACTTAACAAACCATTTTATGGGAAAGCGGGGTGCAGACGATGAATAAATATGATCAGGAAAAATTATTGAGATATATTGATGCAGTCAGCTTTGCCTTGATCGATACGACACTGTACCTGGATACCCATCCGGATGACCAGGAGGCAATCAGTCACTTTAATCAGTACCAGTGTGCCAGAAATAAGGCTGTTAAAGAGTATTCCCAATACTTTGAGCCATTAACCATTGATTCTGCAGAGATCACTGACACATTCACCTGGGCAACCACGAAATGGCCTTGGCAGAAGGAGGGATGTTAGACTATGTGGAATTATGAGAAACGTTTGGAATATAAAGTCAACATCAAAAAATGTGATCCGATGCTTGCGAAAGTCATCATCACTCAATACGGCGGACCGAATGGTGAGCTGGGCGCATCCATGAGATATCTTTCACAGAGATTTGCGATGCCGTATAAAGAAGTATGCGGCGTGCTAACAGATGTTGGAACAGAAGAACTTGCCCATCTGGAAATGGTTTGTTCTATTGTTCATCAGCTCACACGTGATTTGACTCCTGAACAAATTCAGGCGGCTGGGTTTGACCAGTACTATGTCGATCACACAACCGGTGTTTGGCCTCAGGCAGCCAGCGGAGAACCTTTTAAAGCAGATTTCTTCCAGTCTGTCGGAGATCCGATCACCGATTTGAATGAAGATTTGGCAGCTGAGCAGAAAGCCAGAACGACGTATGACAACCTGCTTCGTCTGATTAAAGACCCGGATGTCAGAGATCCGATCGCTTTCCTGAGAGAACGGGAAATCGTGCATTATCAGAGATTCGGTGAGGCCCTGAGAAGAGTACAGGATCATCTCGATTCTAAAAACTTCTATGCTTTCAACCCGGCTTTCGACTGTAAAACAAAATAAAACGCATTTTCTCGTTTTAAACGGCAGGACCTTTGTTCTGCCGTTTTTCTTTTTCGTGGATTTTTAGAAAATTTTCTATATTATAAATGGTCTTTTCATTTATAAAGTGTTCAATTTTTTCCACCTGTTCCAGTTCGTCTTCACTTTCATTGATCATGCACAGAAAACGGTTCAGGATATCATGCCGGAATAAAAGATAATCCCCGGCTTTTCTGCCTTTGTCGGTGAGCCGGATATATCCGTATTTTTCAGATAAGAGATATCCCAGACCCTTTAAATTTTTTACCATTTTTGAAGCAGAGGAAGGCTTGACATGGAGCATGTGGGCCAGCTGGTTTACCCTGACGACTTCTTCTGTCAGGAGCAGGCGGCAGATCATTTCCAGATAATCTTCCATGGAGGCCGTCATATTGTGGGCTTCTCCGTTCTGATATCCTTTTAGTGTATAAAATCCTTCTCTTTTTTCCATGAGCCGCTTCCTTTTCCTAAAAATATTGTAACGCTTTCTTTTGTCCCTCAATATAATAGCATTGAGAAATAAAGTTTCCCTATCCTAATAGATATTAAGGAGTGAATCATTTTATGAGTCAGAATTGCAGTTTAAATGAATTAAATCCGGGTGAAACGGCAGTGGTAAAAGAACTTAAAACCAGGGGGAGCATCCGCAGGAGGCTTCTGGACATTGGACTGGTGAAGGACACGAAGATAGAATGCGTCGGGAAGAGCCCGGCAGGAGACCCGGCAGCTTTTTTGATCAGAGGTGCGGTAATCGCGATACGTTCTGAAGATATGAAAGATATCGTAGTGAGAATTTAAAACAGGAGGATACAATGCGATGGGACTGACCAGTCATTCCACCGGAATGAAATCTGTAGATTCGGGGCTGAACGTAAAAAAGCAGAATTCAAAGGACAAAGTTGTTGCCATAGCGGGGAATCCCAATGTAGGGAAAAGTACGGTGTTCAATAATTTGACGGGAATGAGACAGCACACAGGGAACTGGCCGGGAAAGACAGTGGCAAATGCACAGGGGTACTGCAGAACAGAGAATAATTCCTATGTTATGGTCGATATACCCGGGACCTATTCCCTGCTGGCACATTCTGCGGAAGAAGAAGTAGCCAGGAATTTTATTTGTTTTGAAAAACCAGATGCGGTCATTGTCGTATGTGATGCCTGCTGTCTGGAGAGAAATCTGAACCTGGTTCTCCAGACTATGGAGATCACAGACCGGGTAGTCGTCTGTGTAAACCTGATGGATGAGGCAGAAAAGAAAGGGATTACCATTGATGTTCGGGCAATCTCAGAAAAACTGGGAGTACCGGTGGTTGCAGCGGCTGCCAGAAGCGGAGAGGGTCTTGCGGAACTGATGCAGGCTGTCGATGCCGTTGCCGACGGGCGGTGGAATCAAAAGCCGTTAAAAACAGAGTATGATTTTTATCTGGAGAAAGCACTAAAAAGTCTAGAACCAGCGATGAATCAAAAGGTATCGGATAAGTTTCCTGTCAGGTGGTCTGCGCTTATGCTTCTGGAATCAGATCCTGCCCTGTTGATGGAAATGGAGCAGCAGCTGGGAACCGGGCTCAGGGAAGATCCGGATGTGAATCAGGCTGTTAAAAAAGCAGAGCAGATTCTTTCAGAAGAGGGGAAAGAGGAGCTTGAAGACAGGATTGTCTCAGGGCTTGTAAAAACAGCTCAGGACATCTGCGGCAATACAGTTTTATTCGGGACAAAAGATTATATCAAAAGGGACCGGAAGCTGGATGATATTCTGACCAGCAGGAAAACCGGATATCCGGTGATGATCGGACTTTTGGCCGTAGTGCTGTGGGTTACGATCGTTGGAGCTAACTACCCTTCAGAACTGCTGTCAAAGGCTCTGTTTTGGGCGGAAGACCGCCTTGCCGGGCTGTTTCTTAAGGCGGGACTGCCTGCATGGCTTTGCAGCATGCTGTTCTCAGGAGTTTACCGGGTTTTAGCCTGGGTTGTTTCCGTCATGCTGCCGCCGATGGCGATTTTTTTTCCTCTGTTTACACTTCTGGAAGACGCCGGCTATCTTCCGAGAGTCGCATATAATCTGGACCGGTCCTTTAAGAGATGCTGCACATGCGGAAAACAGGCACTGACTATGTGCATGGGCTTTGGATGCAATGCCGCAGGGATCGTCGGATGCCGTATCATTGATTCGCCCAGGGAAAG
The DNA here is from genome assembly GCF_000432215.1 of Anaerostipes sp. CAG:276. NCBI lineage: Bacteria > Bacillati > Bacillota > Clostridia > Lachnospirales > Lachnospiraceae > Anaerostipes > Anaerostipes sp. CAG:276. Next base: position 128,666 of record NZ_FR889180.1, on the reverse strand, counting down.
GCTTATAGCGATCCTCACAAACTCATTTGTACCATGCAACGGCAGATTTCCCACTCTGATCCTTATGATTACCCTGTTTTTTGTAGGGACAGGAGACGGACTGCCCGCCTCCATCGGCTCGGCGGTGCTGCTGACGCTGCTGATTCTGATGGGTGTATTTATGACCCTTGCAGTTTCAAAATTGCTGTCAAAAACAGTTCTGAAAGGGATGCCGGCATCTTTTACACTGGAACTTCCGCCGTTTCGCAGACCGCAGATCGGGAAAGTCATTGTAAGATCAATTTTTGACCGGACTTTATTTGTCCTGGGCCGTGCGGCGGCTGTGGCAGCACCGGCAGGGCTGCTGATCTGGATTCTGGCCAATGTTTCAATAGGGGGAACAACCCTGCTTTGCGGATTTACAGAGATGCTGGACCCGTTCGCGAGGATGATCGGACTGGACGGAGTGATCCTGGCTGCATTTATCCTTGGATTTCCGGCCAATGAAATTGTCGTGCCGGTGATGATCATGGCATATTTGTCCCAGGGGATGCTGACAGAAACCGGAAGTGTGGAGACGATCCGTCAGCTACTGGTACATAATGGCTGGACACAGACGACGGCTCTGTGTATGATGCTGTTTTCCCTGATGCACTGGCCGTGTTCCACGACACTCCTCACCATTAAAAAGGAGACAGGAAGCCTCAAATGGACGCTTGCCGCTTTTCTGCTTCCCACCATAGCCGGCTGTCTGTGCTGCTTTTTCGTAAAGATGATGTCACAGCTGATCTGTTAAAATAAATGCCTGTCTATGTTACAATAAAGATAACAAGGAAAACAAAAGACAATGCAGAAGGAGGGCAGGCAATATGAAGAAGAGTGATATTGGATTCAAACTGATCATGACAGTGGTCTGGGGATTTGCGGGATGGGCTGTATGGTGCCTGGGTTCTATGATTCGCATAGCAGCTGCACCATACAGCTTTTTCCGCTTCTTTGATTATCTGATTGCCGGAGCTTTTATTTTGGCTGTTTTAACAGTCTGGTCGGAAAAATTAAAGAAGATGATCGCAAATCCAAACATTAAAATGCTTTCCGTCAATGGGGTCAAGCCCTCTAAAGAGACCATAAGAAATGGTACTTATCCTTTGAATGTCTATATTTATGCAGTGACACTCAAGAGCAATAAGAAAAAGAATGTAAAGAAACTTGTGGACTGGATGCTGTCTGAACAAGGGCAGTATATTATTGATAAAACAGGATATGTCCCAATAAAATAAAAATATTTGTCTCACAGGCTATTTCTTTGTTGCTTCATTGGCTGATACTTGTTACGATACTGTTATCTTAGCGAAAAAGAAAGAAGTATGGGAAAGATGAGGGGAATATGAACATCATTATCGTAGGCTGCGGAAAAGTCGGCCGTTCTCTGGTAGAACAGTTAAGCAGCGAGAATCATGATATATCCATTGTAGATCCGAAGGCATACGTCGTCCAGTCTATGGTAGACATGTATGATGTCTTTGGAATTGTGGGAAACGGGGCAAGCTATAATGTTTTAACGGAAGTCGGAGTGGAAGAGGCCGATCTTTTAATTGCGGTGACAAATTCAGATGAATTAAACCTGCTGTGCTGCCTGATTGCTAAAAAAGCCGGAAAATGTGCCACCATCGCAAGAGTCAGCAATCCGGTTTATTTTGATGAGATCAACTTTATAAAAGAAGAGATGGGGATTTCCATGATCATTAATCCGGAGCTTGCAGCCGCTTCTGAGATGTCCAGAATTTTAAGGATTCCCACGGCCATGGAGATCAACTCCTTCGCAAAAGGGAAAGTTGAGCTGTTAAAATTTGTCCTGAGAACGAGTTCCATTCTAAATGGGATGCGAATAAAAGAAATAGGCGAGAGAATGCGCGGTGAGGTTCTCGTCTGTGCTGTGGAACGGCAGAATGACGTTTTCATTCCTTCCGGGGATTTTGTTTTACAGGAAAACGACAGGATTTCGATTGTGGCTTCTCCAGGGAGTGCCAGCAGCTTTTTTCAGAAAATAGGTGTTCAGATGAACCCTGTCAGGAATGTCATGATCGTAGGAGGAAGCAAAACAGCATATTATCTTTCCAAAAAGCTGCTCAAAATGGGCATATCAGTAAAAATCATAGATAAGGACTTTGACCGGTGTGAGGAACTGAGCGTACTGCTTCCCAAAGCGGTTATCATCCACGGAAACGGAAGTGACCAGGAAGTCCTGCTGGAAGAGGGACTCCTGGAGACAGATGCCTTTGTGGCACTGACAAACTTTGACGAGGAGAATGTGTTTTTATCCCTCTTTGTAAAAGGGCAGACACCTGCGAAGCTGATTACAAAGGTGAAACGTGTCAGTTATAATCATATTATCGACGGCCTTGACCTGGGAAGCCTTATTTATCCGGAATATATCACGGCTCAGTATATCGTTCAGTATGTCAGGGCAAAACAGAATTCTATCGGGAGCAATATAGAGAATTTGTATAAGATTGTGGACGGAAAGGCAGAGGCCCTGGAGTTTCATATTGAAGAACATGCACCGGTCATCGGTATTCCGCTCCAGACACTGCCGCTGAGGGACCAGATCCTGATCTGCAGTATTAACCGGAACGGAACGGTGAAAATTCCAACAGGACAGGATATGATCCGGGTGGGTGACACCGTAATCGTTGTGACCACCAAGACAGGTCTGCACGATATCAGTGATATACTGAAAAAAGAATCGAGATGATTGGAGAAAAAAGAAAATGAATTACGCTGTTATCCGATACATATTAGGATTGGTCATCCTGTTTGAGGGGGCTTTTCTGTCACTGCCGTGCATGGTAGCCCTGATTTACAGGGAAGCCAGAGGCATTCCTTTCTTTGCAGTCATGCTCCTGTGCTTCTTTGTTGGATTTTTACTGAGCCATAAGAAACCCCAAAATATGCAGTACTATGCTAAAGAGGGATTTGTGGCCGTTGCATTGAGCTGGATTCTGCTGAGTTTTTTCGGGTGTCTTCCTTTTGTATTTAATGGAGATATCCCATCTTTTACTGATGCAATGTTTGAGATGATTTCCGGATTCACCACCACGGGAGCCAGTATTTTGTCCGATGTCGAAGTACTGGCAAAGTGCAGTCTGTTCTGGAGAAGCTTCAGCCACTGGATCGGGGGTATGGGGGTACTCGTATTTATTCTGGCAATCCTCCCCATGGGAGGAGGACAAAATCTGCACCTGATGAAAGCGGAGAGCCCTGGCCCGTCCGTGGGAAAGCTGGTGCCGAAAGTAAGGCAGACCGCCAAGATCCTCTATGGAATCTATTGTTTTATGACGCTGATAGAGATTATTCTGCTTATGTTTGGAGGACTTCCTCTGTTTGATTCCATGCTGCTCTCTTTCGGAAGTGCCGGTACCGGAGGCTTTTCTATTCTTAACTCCGGATTTGCCGACTATTCTCCCTATATTCAATATACGGTGACAGTCTTTATGATTTTGTTCGGTATAAATTTTAATGTTTACTATTTTATTCTGATCCGTAAGTTTAAAGACGCGTGGAAGTTTGAAGAATTGAAATACTATCTGTTTGTCATTGCGGCTGCTGTCCTGTGTATTACCTACAATATCAGGGATCTGTTTCCAACCCTGGAATCTGCATTCCGCCATGCCTCCTTTCAGGTAGGTTCCATTATTACGACTACCGGATATTCCTCCGTGGACTTTAATGTCTGGCCGGAATTTTCCAAGGTGATTCTGGTTATGCTGATGTTCATTGGAGCCTGTGCCGGAAGCACCGGGGGAGGGATCAAAGTCTCCAGGGTGATCCTGATGCTGAAGACGGTTAAAAAAGAAATGTATTTTTACATACACCCGAGAAGTATCCGGAAAATTAAATTCAACCAGCATGTAGTCGAGCATGAGGTGATACGTTCTATTAATATTTTCTTGATCACCTATATGATGATCCTGGCATTTTCCACACTTCTGATCGCTTTGGACGGATTTGACCTGATCACAGATTTTACTGCGGTCGCGGCGACTCTGAACAATATCGGACCGGGACTGGAGCTGGTGGGACCAACCAGCAATTTCGGAATGTTCTCTGATTTTTCAAAAGTGGTTCTGATGTTTGATATGCTGGCAGGAAGGCTTGAGCTGTTCCCGATGCTGGTACTCATAAGTCCCATTACATGGAGAGATACCAAGGTGTTTAAGAAGATTCCGAAGTACAGGAAGAATAGTCCGGGAGTATAGAAAGTGTGATCAGAACCTGGGACGGCAGATAAAAGAGCCACATTCCGTTCTGTGCAAAGGATAAAACCGGTTCCGGTACAGAAAAGGGAGCCGCAGAGGGAAGATTGGAAAGCCCTACGCAGAGATCACAGCAGAGAAATAATATGAGTCCTGCGCTAAACAATCTGTATGGAAGACTTATGTGGCGTAGGGCAAGGCTTTCTGCCGCATTAAAGAGTAACTGGGTGAAGTAAAAGACTCCGGCTGCCGTGAGAAGATTCCATATGTGGAGAATTCCTAAAAATACAAACATACATCCTGTGAGAAGAAAACGAATGGGCAGAAACGAAAGAAAGGCAAAGCCTCCGGCACGGAGGAGACGGCAGTAGTACAGCATCTGGACTCCGCAGAAACACAGGACACCGGCCGTATAATTTGTGTCAAGGACCAGGAGAAATGCATCCGCAGCGGCGGTCAGCCCCAGGGCGCATATTACCAGTATGCGGTCCTTTGTTTTGCCGAAGATGAAACCGAAGAAGAAGCACAGCAGGATGGAACAGTATTTCAGAATGGTGCTTAAAAGGGCTGAGGAAGATGTGAGATCCAGCATCAAAAAGAAAACATAAAGAATACATTCTGTTAAAACGAAAAGAAGTACAGCGGACCCTGCGGGGTCTGTTTTTTTCATTTTGCACCTGCCTTTCTGAAAACGCCATGGATTTTTTGCCTGTTTTATAGTATTCTTATTAAAATGAGAATTTATACAAGGAGGTTGATTATGAGTCGAGTATTTAAGTTCCACAATGATGTGGATACGGACCAGATTATAGCATCCCAGTATTTGCTGCTGCCGAATATTGAGGAAATGAAAGTATATGCCTTTGAGTCTATCGATCCGGATTTTTCAAAGAAGGTGCAGGAAGGCGACATCGTTGTGGCCGGGGAGAATTTTGGCTGCGGTTCCTCCAGAGAACAGGCGCCGAGTGTGTTAAAGGCCCTGGGAGTAAAAGCCATCGTTGCAAAATCCTTTGCCAGGATCTTTTACCGCAACGCCATCAACATCGGACTGCCGGTTGTTATAAGCCCGGATCTGTACGATAAAGTGAATCAGATGGATGAGATCGAACTGGATTTGACCGAAGGATTCATTAAAACAGAGGATGAGACTCTGCCCTGTACAAAACTTCCGCCTTACATGCAGAACATTTTGGACCACGGCGGATTGATCAACTTTTTGAATGAAGGCGAGGTGTAGGCTATGGGAATGACAATCGGAGAAAAGATTATAGCCAGAGCGGCCAGGGTGCCGGAAGTGAAAGCGGGAGAGATCCATACAGTGGAACTGGACCGCCTGATGAGTAATGACGGAACGACACATCTGACGATCGATATGTATCACAATGATTTAAAACATCCTAAAATTGCGGATAAGGACAAACTGGTTTTCATCATTGACCACAATATCCCTGCAGAGAATCCAAAAACTGCGGAGGCCCACAGGAAAATGAGGAACTTTGCCAGAGAACATGACATCGCCTTTTATGAAGGAAAGGGAGTCTGCCACCAGATTATGGTGGAGGATTATGTATGTCCTGGAGAGCTGATCATGGGAGCAGATTCCCATACCTGTACATACGGTGCCCTTGGCGCCTTCGGAACAGGAATCGGATGCACAGACTTTTTATACGGCATGGTCACGGGGACTTCCTGGGTCATGGTGCCTGAGACGATCCGCTTTGAGCTGACTGGAAAATTAAGAGAGGGCGTCTATGCCAGAGATCTGATCCTTTCCATCATCGGCATGGTGGGAGCCAACGGATGCAACTATAAGATCATGGAATTTGCAGGAGAAGGGGCACACAAATTAAGTATCAATGAACGTCTGGTATTGTGTAACCTTGCGGTGGAGGCAGGAGCTAAAACCGGAATCGTGGAGCCTGACGAAAAGGTTGTGGAATATGTAGAGTCCAGGGGCCGTAAGGCAGAAAACCTGTTTGTGAGCGATGAGGACGCCCGTTTTGAAAAGGTATACCATATTAATCTGGATGAGATAGAGCCGGTGGTTGCGAGACCACATTTAATTGATGATGTGGTGCCGGTGGAAGAAGCCGGAGACGTTAAAATAGACGAGGCATTCTTAGGTTCCTGCAACAACGGGCGGATCGATGAGCTGCGTCTGGCGGCTGAGATACTGAAAGGAAAGAAGGTTCATGAGGGCGTCAGATTCCTGATCGCGCCTGCTTCCAATGAGGTTTATGTGCAGGCGTTGGACGAAGGACTGATCGACATCTTTGTGGAAGCCGGAGCCATGGTCATGAACAGCAACTGCAGTGTGTGCTGGGGAAGCTGTCAGGGCGTGATCGGTGAAGGGGAAGTTTTGATCTCCACCGGTACCAGAAATTTCAAAGGACGTGCGGGACATCCGGATTCTTATGTCTATCTGGGATCTGCGGCGACCGTCACAGCGTCTGCCATCGCAGGGAAAATCGTGAAGAGATAAAGGAGTTTACATATGGAAAAATTTACAGGAAAAGTATGGGTGCTGGGCGATGATATCGATACGGATATCATCATTCCTACAGAGTATCTGGCGCTTCCGACCGTAGAAGACATGAAGCAGTACGGATTTTCTCCGCTGCGTCCGGAGCTGGCATCTCAGATAAAAGAAGGCGATATCATTGTGGCCGGAAAAAACTTTGGCTGCGGTTCCTCCAGAGAGCAGGCGCCGGAGATCATCAAGGCCCTGAAAATAAAATGTGTCATTGCCAAATCTTTTGCCCGCATTTTCTTCCGGAACTCTATTAACAATGGACTTCTGCTCATCGAAAATGACCAGATCCAGGAGAAAGTGAAAGAAGGAGATACTCTTGATGTAACGCTGGGCGAGTCTATTGTGCATGACAGCAGGGAGTATCCGATCCAGCCGCTGCCTCAGAATCTGATGGACATTATAGAAGCCGGAGGACTGGTGGAAGCAATGAAGAAAAGAAATGGGGTGAAATAGCATGGGAAATACGATCATCGAAAAGATAATTAAAAGAAACACAGGGGCGGAGTCGGTTTCTCCAGGTCAGATCGTGACTGTCAATGTAGACCGGGTAATGATCCATGATATTTTTATTCCGTTTGTGGCAGAAAAATTTGAGGAGATGGGATTTACAAAGCTGTGGGACCCGGACAAAGTAGTCTTGATTTATGATCATCTGGTTCCGGCCAGTGCGGTGGAAGATATCCGGCATTTTAAGATCGGTGATGCGTTTGTAAAGAAATACGGATTGAAAAACATTCACCGAAGCGATGGGATCTGTCATCAGCTCATGACAGAGTGCGGATATGCCAAACCGGGAGACATCGTATTTGGAACCGACTCACATACAACCACTTACGGATGCGTTGGCTGCTTTTCGTCAGGCATTGGGTACACAGAAATGGCATCAATTTTAGGAACCGGAGAAATGTGGGTCAGAGTACCGGAAACAATCAAGGTTGTCATCAATGGCAAACTTCCGGACAATGTATCTTCCAAAGACATTATTTTAAGACTGATCGGTGATCTGGGAGCCGACGGGGCTACTTACAAGGCGCTGGAGTTTTCCGGAAGTACAGTGGAAGAGATGAGTGTGGCTTCCCGGATGACGATTTCCAATATGGCCATCGAGGCAGGGGCAAAGGCGGCCTTATTTGCGCCGGATGAGAAGACAGCAGAGTATTCCGAAGTTGAGCTTTCCGACGTGGATTGGATTTATGGAGATGAGGATGCAGAGTATTGCAGAACGGTTGTCTATAAGGCAGAAGATCTGGTTCCGGTGGTCGCATGTCCATCTCAGGTGGATAAGATCAAACCGGTATCTGAGGTCGAAGGTACTGAACTTGACCAGGTATTCATCGGTTCCTGTACCAATGGAAGACTGGAAGATCTGAAAGCAGCGGCAGAAATCCTCGATGGGAGAAAGGTTGCTGATTTTGTAAAGCTGATCGTGACCCCTGCCAGCAGGAAGATTTATATGGAGGCATCGAAAGCCGGGTATCTTAAAATTCTTGCCAAGGCAGGAGCCATTATCACCCAGCCGGGATGCGGACTCTGCTGCGGAAGAGCCGGAGGAATCCTCACCGACGGGGAGAAGATCTTGGCTACGAATAACAGGAATTTTCTTGGAAGAATGGGGACATCCAAGGTCGAGATCTATCTTGGGTCACCAAAAACGGCGGCGGCGTCTGCTGTGGCTGGGAAGATCATGGCGGCTGAGTAGATAAAGCTCACAGATACGTAAGCTTTATTTACAGATAAAATTCATAGATTCATTGGGTAATAATATTATAGCTCCTGCAAAGACAGAAGGAATACAAAATTCTGGATTTGCAGGAGCTCTTTTGTAAAAAAGATCAATAGATAAGCAGTCCGACAATCCCCGTAAACACAATTACAAATACAGGAGGTTTTTTAAACTTCCTAAGCAGAAGCACAGCGGCTACGAGCAGAATGGCCGCAGGCAGCTGGAAAGATGAGAGGACGACATGTTCATCCGTGCCAAACAGGGTAAGCAGCAGGATGGAAAAAGCAGCCGAAAGGACAAGCCCTAAGGAAGAAGCTTTCAGGCCGTCCAGCACAGCGGACATATAGGATGAATCACTTTTTTTCTGGAAAAACCGGTATAGAAGGATGGAGATGGTAAATCCGCAGATCACACATCCCACAGTCGCCACAACTGCCCCGGGGATTCCGGCTACCCGGATTCCCACGAAGGAGGAAGTGTTGACTGCGATAGGGCCGGGCGTCATCTGTGAGATCGTAATGATATCGGTAAATTCCTGACCGGTGAGCCAATGTTTTGCAAGTACGACCTGTTCTTTGATCATCGGGAGGATCGCATAGCCTCCGCCGATGCTGAACAGACCGATTTTAAAGAAGGTGCTGAATAAACGAACAAGATTTAAGAGCATGTCTGGCACCTCCTTTTTTCATGGAGCCATACTTTCAACAGGCAGAGGACGGAACATAAGATTAAAATCAGCATGGCATTGATGTGGAAGGCGAGGTTGGATAAAAAAGCAGCAGGAACCATGAGGGTAAGAAAAAGAGATTTCTTTTTCAAAATCATGCGGCACATATCAGTGATATAGTCGACGATCAGTGCCGCGGCTCCTGCCTGCATGCCAAGGAGAACGGCGGATACGATATGACTGCTCCTGAAAGACTGATATCCAGCGGAAATGATGGAGAGCAGGATCAGCGGCGGCAGGATGGCCGCGATACAGCTTATGACGGCTCCCTTTAATTTGGCTATCCGGTATCCTGTGAGAGCCGAAAGATTAATTGCAATGGCTCCCGGAGAAGACTGGGCAATCGCTGCGATATCAAAAAGCTCTTCCTCAGATAAAACATGACGGTTTGTCACAAAATGTTTTTTTAACATGGGAACGACCACGTAGCCGCCGCCAAAAGTAAAAGCACTGACGATCAAATTGACCCGGAACAGCCAGGCATATTGTTTTAGTATATCTTTATTCATTACGGATTTCCCCCTTTTTTAACAGTATACGTTTTTTTTTTATATAAAGAAAATTATATTATTTTATAGATATCATGTTAAAATAGTAATGATAGGAGGGAAAGTTATGACCATAAGGCGTTTATATATTTTTAAAACAGTATGCGAGGAAGGAAGTGTCACCGGGGCTGCGAAGAAGCTCTATATGACCCAGCCGGCAGTATCCCATGTAATCCATGAACTGGAAGAAGAACTTGGCACTGTGCTGTTTGACCGTATATCAAAGAAAGTCTTTTTAAACCAGACGGGGAAGTTATTATTAAAAAAGACAGTCCGCATCCTGGAGCTGTATGAGGATCTGGAAAAAGGAGTCTACGATCTGGAGAAACAGGCCGTACTCCGTGTCGGGGCCAGCATCACCATATCAAGCTTCTGGCTGCCCGGGGCTATGAAACGATTTAAAGATTCATATCCCGGGACGCCGGTCAGCGTTCAGGTATGCAAGGCTTCGGATGTCCTTTCCATGCTCCATAAGAATGAGATTGATCTGGCACTGATCGAGGGTGCTGTCTCAGACAGTACACTGGACAGCACAGCCTTTTCTTCGTTTTGTCTGTATGCTTTTTGTTCTCCGGGCCATCCATGGGCAGATGTTAAGGATATTGAACTTGAAAGACTTCTGGAACAGCCGCTTCTGCTTCGTGAAAAGGGAAGTGCGACCAGGGATGTGCTGGACAGCGTCCTGCTTTTGCATGATCTGAAGGCCGAGCCTTTTTGGACCAGTGTAAACTCTCAGGTTTTGATCCGGGCGGCAGAGGAAGGCCTTGGAATCACCGTGCTGCCGGAACGCCTTGCGGCAGAGGAAGTCTCAAAAGGGAAATTAAAGAAAATAGAAATCAGGGGCATAGAGCTTAAGAACGAGAATCATATCGTTGTCCATAAGGATAAGTACCGCACAGGGCCCATGAAAGAATTTATCAGTATATTGCTTGAGAGAAATGAAAATATAAGTGATTTGTGATACAATGGAAAATATTTGACACAAGGGGATGAAAAATTATGACAGAATTATTGATATCGGCATTTATTAAAAATAAGGATGATTTAAAAAACCATAAAGTCCGTCAGGCCTATGGCACAATGGGAGGGGCGGTGGGTATATTCTGCAATATCCTTCTCTTTGCAGGGAAACTGACCGCGGGGATTCTTACAGGGGCCATTTCCATTACCGCAGATGCCTTCAACAACCTTTCTGACGCGGCTTCTTCTATTATCACACTGGTTGGTTTCCGAATGGCAGGGCGTCCGGCGGACAAAAATCACCCGTTCGGACATGGAAGAATCGAATATATTTCAGGACTTCTGGTTTCTCTGGCTATACTGTTAATGGGATTTGAACTGTTAAAATCTTCTGCTGATAAAATCTTCCGTCCGGAAGACATTGTGTTCCGTCCTGTGTCCATAGGGATTCTTATCGTATCCATACTGGTGAAATTCTGGATGTCGGCTTTCAATAAAAAGGTCGGAAACCTGATTGACTCAGAGGCCATGAAGGCCACGGCCACAGACAGTTTAAGCGACTGCATCGCTACAACGGCAGTCCTGGGCGGAATGCTGATCTTTAAGTTCGCCGGGATCAACGTGGACGGATATGTAGGTATTTTAGTAGCCGGATTTGTTATGTGGGCCGGATTTGGAGCTGCAAAGGATACCCTCTCGCCTCTGCTTGGAACCGCTCCCGATGTGGAACTGGTGGAGGATATACAAAATGAGGTTTTAGACAATGAGCTGATCGTAGGGGTGCATGATATTATTGTACATGACTACGGCCCGGGCCGGCGGATGATCTCGCTTCACGCCGAGGTGCCCTATAATGTTGATATTCTGGAGGCACATGACGTGATTGACAACATTGAATATCATCTGATGCATAAGTTTAACTGTGATGCCACTATTCATATGGACCCGGTTGTCACGGATGATGAGGAGACCAACGAGGCAAGAATGATGGTGGAAAAGATCGTAAAAGAATGCGGGCCCGAACTGTCCATCCATGATTTCAGAATGGTAGAGGGAAAAACGCACAACAACTTGATCTTTGACCTGGTCGTGCCCTATGAATGTGACCAGGAAGTGGGGGATATTACGACTTATATCAGAAAGGAGATCAGAAGACACCGGGAAAATTACTTTGCAGTGATCAAAGTGGACCGGAGTTATATCTGAACAGTGAAAGATGAAGGAACAGCTGACCAATGACATGAGTGTAGGAAATCCCGCAAAGAAGTTATTTTTCTTTGCGGTTCCCATTGTGCTGGGCAATTTATTTCAGCAGCTTTATAACATTATTGATTCTATGGTAGTGGGAAGATTCGTCGGTGCACAGGCACTTGCCGCCGTTGGAGCATCGACGGCCATTGTTTTTTTATTTGTAGCAGTGGCGACCGGTTCCAGCATCGGTTATTCTGTTGTCATTTCCCAGCTGTTTGGGGCAAAGGATCAGGACCGGATGATGACGGCGATCTATACGGCCTTAATTTCTACATTTGTCTTAGGACTGATTTTAATGATCATAAGTGCGGCGGGGACGGGAGGAATCCTCGTACTGATGAGGACACCGGCGGATATTTACCGGGATGCCGCAGATTATCTGAGAATCTATATGTTTGGTCTCGTGTTCTTATTTATGTATAATACTTTAAACGCGGTTTATAATGCACTTGGCGCGTCAAAAATTCCTCTTTATTTTCTGGCAGGCTCCTCGATCTTGAATATTGTTCTGGATTTGTATTTTGTGATCCGGCTTCAAATGGGAGTGACCGGGGTCGCATGGGCAACTCTGATCGCGCAGGGGCTGGCGGCAGTCATTTCGTTTATCAATCTGCTGTTCCGCCTTAAAAAGATCGAGACAGAAACAAAGCCGGTTTTATTTGACCGAAAGCTTCTTTTCCAGATGGGACGGATTGCAGTGCCGTCTATGGTGCAGCAGTCGATCGTTTCGTTTGGCATGGTGTTTGTACAAAGCCTCGTCAACAGTTTCGGATCTGTGGTGCTCGCAGGATATACGGCGGCTACGAAGATCGACTCGATTGCAATCATGCCGATGGTAAACGTGGGAAATGCAGTGTCCACGTTTACGGCGCAGAATATCGGGGCGAAAAAACCGGAGCGGATCAGAGAAGGGCTGAGAGCGGGCAGACATATGGCAGCAGGCATCGCAGTTGTCATTACGGGAATTCTGTTTTTTAAAGGTGATGTGCTGGTTGCTCAGTTTGTGGATGAAGCGGTCAATGCAGAAGTTATTGCCATCGGTGTGGATTATTTAAGGGTTGTATCTGTGTTTTATGCACTGATGGGACTTATGAACGTGGTAAATGCGGTTCTCCGCGGAGCAGGAGATGTGGGTGTATTTATGGCGGGTACCCTCTGCAATTTCGGATGCAGGGTAGTATTTGCTTATATCCTGGCTTATTTTCTGGGAGCGTCCGGAATCTGGTGGTCTGTCCCGATCGGATGGGCTGCGGCATTTACGATCGGAACCTTGAGATACCGAAGCGGCAAGTGGAAGGAAAAAGGAATTGTGGAGCGGGAGAAGGATTGTAAAGAGACGGGGGAGAGTATATAATGATGATAAAGATTTATCGGGAAAATTATGAGCATTTGCCCAAACGTTTTATTAATAAAATAGAATCGGATCTTGACTATTTGGTAAAAGCTGATATTCCCGGTTTAAAAGGAGTGTATTTATTTGGCAGCTGTGCGCGGGGAAATATCCGAAATGGAAGTGATATAGACCTTCTCATATTTACAGAACAAAAATTGGAAGACAGGGCATTGGCAGCGGATATCAGATGGACCTTAGATGATGAGATATCCGGTATATCCACGGATGTCGTCTATGCTAACAAAGAATCTATAAAGGAAAATACTATTTTTAAGAGAATATTGAACAGAGATAAAAAGTTAATACTGGAGGTGATAAAATGATTAAAAATAACTACCTGGACATTGCAAAAAATGACTTGGAGTATCTGGAATCTATCCTCGCTGTGGGGAGTACTTTCTATAACCAGCTTGCAGTACAGTGTCAGCAAGTGACAGAAAAATTTCTGAAAGGCTACCTGGAATTGTGTTTTTTAGATGAAGATGTTTCGGACTTATTAAGAAAGCATAATATGAAAAAGATTGCAGTCAGAATGAATCAGTGGAAGCCGAATTTAAATTTGGATACAGTGGGACTGGCCTATTTAACAGACTTTTATTATGATGCCAGGTATCCGGGCGACGATTTTTATACAGTGACAAAAGAAGAATTTGATAAATGTAAGGAAATTATGTACGATACTATTTTAAAACTGAAAGAGATTCCAATAAAAAATTTAAAATTGACGGGAGGTGAATAATATGCCGATTGTATTAAAAGTCTATCAAGAGGTTTCAAACAAACAGGTGATCGCAAATGCCATTTCTAATGCGGTCTCTTATCTGCTGTCTGATCCTTCCGGGGACCGGCTGTCCAATGATTATGTTCTGACACTGACGGAGGAGGAACTTCTGATTGAACAGATCGGATATTCAAAGGGAAGTCCGGAGCCGGAGATAAAAGAGGTTAAGCGGCTGAAACGGAGTCAGATCCGCAGCCTGAAACTGGAGGAAGACAACAAGATTGTGATTGAGGAAGAAGATCAAAAAGAGATGGTTTTCTTTTATGAAGCACCGCAGAAAGAGTTTGCACAGCAGCTGAGCGGAGAAGTTACGAATAAATAATTAAAATCAAAAAACAAAAAGGAGCAGATACACACATATCTGCTCCTTTTTTTCTAACTCTATATTACCATAAAATGACGAATTTTTCAAGACTTGTGATCTTAATACGGCGGCAGTATAATGAGTCTCCAAGTGAAAGGGGCGTTTTATGGAAGAGAATTTTTATGAATTGCTGATCAGGGAAAAAGAGGAAGAGGAACTAAGAGTCATTGAAGCATGCAGCGAGAAGACAGATGGGAGATTTGGACTGAGCCTGTCAAAAGAACAGGCGAGAGAATTGATCGCAGGGAGGAATGAAAGTCTAAGAAAATATCAGAGAGTGGAATTCGGGAAAGGTATTTTAGATAAACTGATCTACACGTTTTGTGATTCTCAATTTATAGACCAGGCTCATTATGCTGAAATATTAAAGGAACTTCAGGATATTTTTTATCAGTTCAAAAATGAATCCATGGACAGACTCACAGACGATGAACTTCTTGAATTTATGAGAGAACAGTTTGAGACTGTGTGTTTTGGGGACCTGGAATATCTCAGAGGAACCTGTCTGGAACGGTACTCCAGAGCTGTGAGAGGGGGATATGACGGTGTTCAAAAGAGCCGGGGCAGCGAGTATGAACAGTTCAGCGAAGAACAGCGCTGGGATGACAGACTCTATCTGAGTATATTAAAGGAAATGTTCTGGGAGTGACAGAACTGGTCCGCATCCGGGAAGGGAGAAGTGTTATGGAATACCGATTAGAGGAGCTGCTTCCGGCGGCAGCCGGTCTGACAGAGAAGTATACGTCAAAAGAGAGCAGTTCTGTCACCTATGAAACGGCACAGATGCTGATGGAGGCAGTTATATATTGTATCGGCCTGTGCGAAGAATCTTACGGAGGAGCGCTGCGGTCCAAAAGGGGCCTTCGTGCGGAGGAGGCCTACAGCATTGGGTATGAAAAGGTAATAGAAAAAACATATGAGGCAAAGGCTGTCTATGATCGTCTGGCCATGGACTTTGAAGATTATGGATGCGTCAATTACAGGGATACCATGGTCAGCGGCATGCCGCAGTTTTTTCTGCGCTATGATGCCAGATTCTGTCCTCAGGATCATATCCTGACACTGGATTATCCAACGATGAACAGGTATGGGAAGAAAGGAGGGATAAGGCTTATTTATGAATATTTATGTGACGCAGAGAGAGAACAGAGACTTTTAAGATGTTTCGACAGCCGCATCATCACAGCTCTCCTGAGGCATGTGGAAGCAAAGCAGGACGTTGATTATATGGAAAATATTTGTTCTCTGGTCCTGCTCCAGTCTCTCGGATGTCTGATTTCAAAAAAACAGCTTACGGATTTAACTTTGACGAGAACAGATACAGAAGAGGTACGGAGATATTTTTCAGATGACCCGGCAGAAACAATAGGGGATAAAGTACAGGAAATGATTGGACTTATCATACAAAGGGCCGGAATGGAGCCCTGGAAACAATATTTTCAGAGAGAGGGGAATGAATTCGCTATTCGGATTTATAATGCCATGAAATATGACGCACTGGATGCATTATTTTATGTTTGATTGTATTTTTCAGGACACTTTTTATGACTGTCTGCATATATTAGCAAAAGAAAGTTGATTTGAGGAATTTTATGGCAGGCGTAATTTTGGATGCCGGGCACGGCGGTTATGACAATGGTGCCCAGTTTAATGGAAGAAGGGAAAAAGACGATACATTAAGACTGACTCTGGCAGTGGGTCAGGCGCTGAGAGACAGGGGAGTCCCGGTACAGTATACGAGACAGACCGATGTCTATCAGTCTCCGATTGAGAAGGCCAGGATCGGAAATGAGAGCGGGGCCGATTACTTTGTCTCTATACACAGAAATTCAAGCCCGCTTCCCAACACATACAGCGGAGTGGAGACTCTCGTTTACAATGACAGTGGTATCAAGGCCGAGATGGCCAGGAATGTAAACCGCAGATTAAGCGAGGTTGGATTTACTGACCTGGGAGTCAAGGAACGGCCGGGACTTGCGGTTCTCAGACGGACGAATATCCCTGCAATACTGATCGAGGCCGGCTTCATCAATACGGTAAAAGATAATGAGCTTTTCGATTCAAGATTTAACGACATTGCAAATGCCATTGCAGACGGAATTGTTGACACGATTGGATCAGGACAACAGGAGCTTGGCAGTACCTACCGGGTGCAGATCGGACTGTACCGCAATTTCTCCAATGCGCAGTACGCGCTGAATGAAGCGCTTGCTCAGGGCTTTGACGGAGATATCGTGTATGAGGAGCCATATTATGCCGTACAGCTTGGAGACTTCAGAACGCTTGATGAAGCAGTCCAATTAGAAAATGAGCTGAAGCAGCGAGGCTATGATACCCTGGTGGTCAAAAAATAAGGAGGAAATAATTTGTTTTATGTGAGATCAACGGATGGAATAAAGATTGCAGTCTATGATTATAATCCATTTGGGGAGGAGACTGTCGTTTTAATTCACGGATGGCCTTTATCCCACCTGATGTATGAATATCAGACGGAACTTTTATGCAGGCAGGGTTACCGGGTGGTGACACTGGATCTGAGAGGCTTTGGAAATTCTGATACTCCGGCTTTTGGCTATTCTTATGATCAGATGTCTCAGGATATTTTCCAGGTAATCAGAAGGCTGAAACTGAAGAACTTCACGCTTGTGGGATTTTCTATGGGAGGAGCCATTGTCCTTCGATATATGAGGAAATTCAAAAGTTTTGGTGTCAAAAAATTGATTCTTTTGGCAGCTGCAGCTCCATCATGGACAAAAAGAAGAGACTTCCCGTATGGACTGACAAGAGAATATGTCAATGAACTGATCGAACTGGCAGAAACTGACCGGCCGCAGCTCTGTTATAATTTCAGTCATGAGCAGCTGTTTGCAAGTCCTCAGTCTGAACCGGCGGTAAATTGGTTTGAACAGATCGCACTCTCCGCTTCCGGGCTCGGAACGGTCCGGGCCGCAGTTTCTCTGAGAGATGAAGACGGCAGAGAAGACCTGCAGGCCGTTCATGTGCCGACATGGATCATTCACGGTAAAAAGGATGTTGTGGTGTCAAATGATTTGGTGCGGATACAGCATGATGAAATCTGCGGTTCCAAGCTGGTCCAGCTGGACGAAAGCGGACACGGCATTGTGTACGATCAGCTGGAGTTATTTAACAAATACTTTTTCAATGCTGTCAGAGCATAAATGAAAAGCATCAAAAGAAGAGAAAAATCAGAACGGCTG
>NZ_FR889180.1:52133-110877 GCF_000432215.1 Anaerostipes sp. CAG:276 | reverse complement strand
CAGCCGTTTGTGTTTCTGTGTTCAGAGAGAAAACAGATGGGTTGCAATATTAAAATAGATCAGGATGGAGCAGGTGTCCACCAGCGTGGTGATCAGGGGAGCCGCCATGATGGCCGGGTCCAGTCCGATCTTTTTTGCCAGAAGAGGCAGGCAGCAGCCTACGATTTTGGCAAGGATGATCGTGGCTATGAGGGAAAGCCCGATCAGCACGGCCATTCTGAGGCTGTGGTATATGAGCATGATACGCAGTCCATTGACTGCAGCCAGAACAAAGCCAACTAAAACAGCCACCCGGAATTCCTTAAATACAACTTTAAAAAGATCATGGAACCGGATCTCATCGACGGCAATTCCGCGGATGATCAGGGTTGAACTCTGGGAACCACAGTTTCCTCCGGTGTCCATCAGCATTGGAATGAAGGATACGAGCAGGGGAAGAGTCTGAAAAGCATTCTCATATTTCGTGATAATGGCTCCGGTAATGGTTGCGGACAGCATGAGGAAAAGCAGCCATAAGATTCTGTGTTTAGCATGGCTGATGACAGATGTGCCGAAATAGGATTCCTCATTGGGCTGCATAGCCGCCATGATGGACATGTCCTCTTCCACCTCATCCTGCCAGACTTCCATGGCATCATCGAAAGTCACGATGCCTACCATGCAGTGTTCAAAGTCTACCACAGGGATTGCCAGAAGGCCGTATTTATGGAACAGTTTGCTGACATTTTCTTTGTCCTCATGGGTATTCACGTAGATTAGATTTGTCTCCATAATGTCCTTTATGAGAACATTGCTTTCATTAAGCAAAAGGCTCTTGGCCGTCACGATCCCAAGAAGCCGTTTCTGTTCGATCACGTAGCATGTATAAATGGTCTCCTGGTCAATGCCAACCCGTTTAATCTTTTTCAGTGCCTGTTCGACAGTCATGTTTTTTTTCAGGTCCACATATTCCACTGTCATGATGCTTCCCGCACTGTCTTCCGGATATTTTAAGAGACGGTTGATGATCTGCCGTGTTTCTCTGTCAGTCACGTCCAAAATCTGTTCTACTACATTAGCAGGCATTTCTTCGATGATATCCACCGTATCATCCATGTACATATCATCAAACAGTTCTTTGATCTCAGAGCGGGTAAACGCATTGATCAAAGTTTCCTGCATGGGAGATGACATCTCCGTGAATACTTCTGCCGCCTTCTCCTTTTGGATCAGACGGAACAGGATCGTATATTCTTTTTCTGTAAAATTTTCTAATAATGATGCTAAATCTACGTTGTTCATAGAATTAAGCACAACTTTTAAGGCAGGATATTCCCGCCTCATGAGCAGAGCTCTGATATTTTCTTCTCTCATGTTTCTTTCTCCTTTTATATGAAATTCTGAAGATTAAAACATGAACAAAAACCCTCTCCCTGTATTTAAGAAAAAGTACGCGGGAGGTTTGGAATTTTCATTCATGCCGTATTGACTTCGGGGTGATTCCATACTCTCACATCCTTTCTTTTTTACAGTTTACAGGTTTCACCGCTCTTATCAGAATACCTTTAAGAAAAGGTCATGTCAAGGAAATCAGAATGAGACAATCTCCTATTCCATATAAATAGTACATAGAAGTTGAACAGGGGATGGACAGAGTGAATAAGAAAAATCTGATCACGGGTTTTATCTGCATCGTTGTTTTAGGGCTGTCATTGCTTGGCGGGGGCAATGCGGCCCTTTCTGTCTGGAATCAAAATGTGAGGATCTTAAATCCTGCAGAGAATAAGGAACTTCCGATTTACTGTGTGGATACAAAGAAGAAGGAAATCAGCCTCACCTTTGACACAGCGTGGGGAAATGAGGACATCAACCAGGTTCTCAAAATCTTAAAAAAAGAAAATGTGAAAGCAACCTTCTTTTTTTCCGGCGACTGGGTACAGCGGTTTCCGGCGGATGTAAAGAAGATTGCCAAAGCAGGCCATGACATTGGCAACCATGGGGATAACCACAAATATATGACCAGATTGTCTTCTGATGAGCAGAAAAAAGAGATTCTGGGGGCTCACAGCAAAGTCCAGGCCGTGACAGGAGAGCAGATGGAACTTTTCCGGCCTCCCTACGGAGACTATGATGAAAATGTGGTAAAAACGGCCAGACAGCTAAATTATGAAGTCATTCAGTGGTCCGTTGACAGCCTGGACTGGAAAGACATTTCCAAGCAGGACATCATTGAACGTGTCTGTGATAACAAAAAGATGGAAAACGGTGCAATCATCCTGATGCACACAGGAACTGTATACACGAAACAGGCTCTTCCGGTAATCATAAAACGGTTAAAGTCCGAGGGATATACTTTTGTGCCGGTCTCCAGAATGATCCTGACTAAAAACTTTTACATAGATCCGGAGGGCAAACAGCGCAGAAAATAAATTTTTATACCAATTTCATGTGAAATATGATAACATCTAGGTATCGCAGGGACACTGTGAAATACAAGATTAGAAGGTGACTTAGATGGTATTTCGGTTTGATATGAATGATCTGAACCGGGTCAAAAACTTTAAAGTCGGTAAGATGAAAAAGAAAACGGCAGCAATGGGAATCCTCACTGCACTGATTTTAGTAGGACTGTACTATTATGTGGCGCTGCCTGCAGTTAATTTTCAGGAGACCGGCATATGGATGGTGCTGATCGCAGTTTTAGGAGTGCTGACGGCGTGGGCCGCATTGAGGGGGATGGGCCAGAAGACAAAGCTGTTTTCGTTGTTTTCTGCTCTGCTGGTCCTTGTCATTGTCGTTTTTCTTGGAGGGATGATTCTTTCAAGCCAGCTCATATCTTCCAAAAAATATGCAGGCAGGCTGAAAGTAGAAAATAAGAAATTTGAGACTGACATGAAGGAGACAGAAAAGATCACAGATATCGCCCTGATGGACACAGAAGGGGCAAGGATTATCGGCGACCGCGCCATTGGCTCTCTGTCCGATGTGGTGAGCCAGTATGAGGTCAGTGACGACTATACCCAGATTGATTATAACGGGCAGCCGATGAAAGTGGCACCTCTTAATTATGCCAGTTTCATCCGGTATATGACAAACCGCAAAGCAGGGATTCCGGGCTATGTACAGGTAGATCCCATCAGCAATGAGGCAAAGTATGTAAAGCTCAAAAAGCCGATGCAGTATTCTACATCCGCATACTTTTCCAGGAACCTTCAGAGACATCTGAGATTCCAGTATCCCACAGCAATTTTTCAGGGATACTATTTTGAGATCGACAATAAAGGAAATCCCTATTATATCTGTCCGGTGCTGAAGGCAAACGCGGGGCTCTTCGGGGCTAAGGATGTCAAAGGTGCCGTGATCAGCGATCCCGTCACCGGGAAGAGCACTTACTATGACGCAAAAGATATTCCGAGATGGGTGGATCATGTATACGACGGCAGGCTGCTCCTCCAAAAGTATAATTGGAAAGGACTTCTCTCCAACGGCTATATTAACAGTGTGTTCGGCAAGAAGGGCTGTAAGATAGCAACTGACGACTATGGATACAGGGCCATCGACGGGGACATCTGGGCTTATACCGGTGTCACATCCGTTAATGGAGATCAGTCTAATATCGCATTTGTTCTTATGAATATGAGAACTTCCGAATCCAAATACTACACGGTTTCCGGAGCCAATGAGCAGTCTGCCATGAAAGCGGCCGAGGGACAGGTGCAGAACCTCAGGTATTCTGCGGCATTTCCGGCTCTGATCAATGTAAACGGAGAGCCGACGTATGTCATGATTCTGAAGGATAAAGGCGGACTTGTGAAGATGTTTGCTATGGTCAATGTAAGAAAGTATAACATTGTGGCGACTTCTACCACTCAAAATGGTGTCCAGAAGGAATATAAGAGACTTTTGAAGGAGCAGGGAATTATCTCTGCCAAAGAAGCCGCCGCGGCAGAGTCTGTGAAGACGAAGGAGATCACGATCAAAAAGGTTGATTTTATACCGATTGAAGGTAATACTTATGTGTATATCACCGACAGGGAAGGCAATGTCTATAAGGAAGAATTTTCAAAAAATGAAGGTGCGATCAAATGGAATGCCGGAGACAAGATTAAGATTTCCTACGAAGAAGACGAGAGCGGCATTTATCAGATAACACAATAGCTGGCGGCTTTGTATTTGACAAAATACAAAAAAGTACTTGATTTTTCGAAAGAATCATTGTATCTTATACCTAGCGAAGTAATGACAAAGGCGTCAAACGATTCGAGGATTGTTTGGCGTCTATTTTTTTAATCTGTCACAGGTTTCCGGCGGGTTAAATTCTTATAATTTGAAGTCCAAAACAGGAAAGGAAGAAATATCTTATGAGCGAAAAAAGAAGTGTTTCAGAAATGTTCGGATGTAACGTGTTTAACGACAGTGTTATGCGGGAGAGGCTTCCGAAGGCAGTTTACAAAGACCTTAAGAAGACGATCGAAGAGGGAACAGAGTTAAACCCTGCCATCGCAGACGTGGTTGCCAATGAGATGAAGGAATGGGCTCTTGAAAAAGGTGCAACCCACTTCACCCACTGGTTCCAGCCGATGACCGGTGTGACGGCAGAGAAGCACGATGCTTTTATCACCCCGACGGAAAACGGAAAAGTGCTCCTGGAATTCTCCGGGAAAGAACTGATCAAGGGTGAGCCGGATGCTTCTTCCTTCCCGTCAGGAGGACTGAGGGCAACCTTTGAAGCCAGAGGATACACTGCGTGGGACTGTACTTCACCTGCTTTTATTAAAGAGACACCGGATTCTACAATTCTCTGTATCCCTACGGCATTTTGTTCCTACACCGGAGAAGCTCTGGACAAAAAGACTCCTTTATTGAGATCTATGCAGGCGCTGGATATTCAGGCCACCAGGCTTTTACACCTGCTTGGAAAGAAGAATGTAAAAAATGTCAATACCTCTGTGGGACCGGAACAGGAATACTTCCTTGTAGACAAAGAAAAATATCTACAGAGAAAAGACCTGATCTTTACAGGGCGGACATTATTCGGTGCAATGCCTCCAAAAGGGCAGGAGATGGATGATCACTATTTCGGAATTATCCGCGAGAGGATCGGAAAGTTTATGAAAGAGCTCAACGAGGAGAGCTGGAAACTGGGCATTACAGCAAAGACTCAGCACAATGAAGTAGCTCCCGCCCAGCATGAACTGGCACCAATCTATGCAAGCAATAATATAGCGACGGACCACAATCAGCTGCTGATGGAAACGATGCGCCGTGTGGCAGAACGCCAGGGATTAAAATGCCTTCTCCACGAAAAGCCGTTCCAGGGAATCAACGGTTCCGGTAAACATAACAACTGGTCCATCGTGACAAACACAGGAAAGAATCTTTTGGAACCGGGGGATACCCCGCATGACAATCAGCAGTTCCTTTTGATTCTGTCAGCTATTATCAAGGCTGTCGATGAGCATGCAGATCTGCTTCGCATGGCCGCATCCACACCAGGAAACGACCACCGTCTGGGAGCCAATGAGGCACCTCCTGCCATCATTTCTATCTTCCTGGGAGAGCAGCTTGAGGACGTTGTAAAACAGCTGGTCACAAGAGGAGAAGCTACCAGATCCAAACACGGGGATAAGCTGGCATCAGGCGTACATACTCTGCCGGATTTTGAAAAAGATGCCACTGACCGCAACAGGACATCACCGTTTGCATTTACCGGAAACAAATTTGAATTCCGCATGGTTGGCTCTACTCAGTCCATCTCTGACCCGAATGTAGTGCTGAATACGATCGTTGCAGATGCACTCTCAGAGGTCTGTGATGAATTGGAAAAGGTAGAGGGAGATCTTCAGGATGTGATGATGGAAGCTCACGAGCTGACCAAGAGAATGCTCACGGATCACCAGAGAGTCATATTTAACGGAGACGGATACTCTGATGCATGGGTGAAGGAAGCAGAGAGAAGGGGCCTTCCGAATATCAAATCAATGGTGGAGGCAATCCCTGCGCTGATTACAGAAAAATCTGTCAAGATGTTTGAGAAGTTTGGTGTTTTCACAGAGGCAGAGCTTGAGTCCCGGGCGGAGATCTTGTTTGAGCAGTACGCACAGACGATCAATATCGAGGCATTGGCAACGCTGGATATTGCTAAAAAACAGATTGTTCCTGCGGTAATGAAATATCAGAAGACACTGGCCGATTCCGTCGCTGTTTTAAAGGCAACAGGAATGGATACGAGTGTACAGGAATCCCTGCTCGGTGATATCACAGAGAATCTGAAGAAATTATATACGGCAATCGGCATTCTGGAGAGTGAGACTGACAAGGCACAGTCTATCGAAGACATGAACGAACAGGCACGTTTCTACCACGACACAGTGTTCGGATGTATGAATGCTGTCCGTGAACCGGCAGATAAGCTTGAAATGCTTGTGGCCAAAGAAGACTGGCCGATGCCGAGCTACGGAGATCTGATCTTTGAAGTATAAGTATTGAAATTAAAAATCCTGCAGACGGTATGGAACCGCCCGCAGGATTTTTTGTTATATAAAATTATCTATAAAATGCCAGCATAGTTTTCTTGCTTCCTCACATCCTATATTTGAAAGCGAGGGAGCAAGTTTATGAAACGAAAAACCTATTTTGCAGTTGTGTGCGCATTATTTTTTATCGGTTTCATCCTGCGGTATGCGGCGGATCATTCTGACGGACTTTTTATAGCCAGCCAGAAAGAAGGAGAAGGCGGACTGATGGCCGGCAGCAAGATTACAAATAAAAAGGTATATCTGACCTTTGATGACGGGCCGTCTGATAATACCGATGAGATCCTGGATATTTTGAAAAAAAACAAGGTGAAAGCAACGTTCTTCGTAGTGGGAAAGAAAACGGAGAAGGCCAGGAAGCAGTATCAAAGGATCGTACTTGAAGGACATACCCTGGCAATGCACTCTTACAGCCATAACTATGACCAGATTTATTCTTCCGTAGAAGCCTTCGGGAAGGACATCAAGGAGCTGCAGGAGATGTTGTATGAGATAACAGACGTAAAGCCTGTCATATACCGATTTCCTGGCGGAAGCAGCAATTCCTGTGCCGGAGATATCAAACCTTATATTCAGTATATCAACAAAGAAGGTCTTTTATACTTTGACTGGAACGCGCTAAGCGGAGATGCAGTGAATTTTAACCTGAGTCCTGAAAGGCTGAACCAGAATATATTAACAGATGTAAAAAAACAAAAGGTCAGCATTGTACTGATGCATGACCTGGCGGAGGCAGAAAACACGGTAAAAAGTCTGGACTCTCTGATTAAGACTTTGAAAAAAGAGGGCTATCAGATACTGCCGATTACAAAATATACGCAGCAGATACACCATGTGTCCGTTGACAAATAAATGCAGGTAATTTAGAATGAGTATCAAGTGCGGAAAATGGACCGGAGGCGTCGGGCCTCTGGTCCATCTGACGCGATAATGTACATAATGGGGTTAAAAAATGAACATAATTGAAGTAGTGATGATAGGTGTGGGCCTTTCCATGGATGCGTTTGCTGTGTCTATAGGAAAAGGTCTCAATATGGGAAAGATCCGGAAAAATGAAATGTTTTGGATCGCTTTGTTTTTCGGGGGATTCCAGGCTCTGATGCCAGTGGCAGGATACCTGGCAGGCAAGCAGTTTGCGGGAAAGATCATGCAGATTGATCATTGGATCGCATTTTTCCTGCTGGTGATGATCGGCTTCAATATGGTAAAAGAAGGGATATCCGATGATGAAGAGGAAACACAGGACTGCGGATTTTCTTTCCGGGAGCTTTTTATTTTGGCGGTCGCGACCAGCATCGATGCACTGGCGGTAGGAGTCACGTTTTCATTTTTGAGCGTCAATCTTTTAGAAGCTGTAACGGTCATAGGGAGTGTTACCTTTGCCATATCACTGGCAGGAGTTGCCATCGGAAGCAGATTTGGGGACAAACTGAAAGAAAAAGCAGAGATTATGGGAGGGTTGATTTTAATCATCCTCGGATGTAAAATTTTAATACAGCATTTATTTTTTTGAGAAAAGAGGAACACTTATGAATTTATTGCCACACATAGCCTTTCTAGCGGCAGGCTTTATTCTGCTGATGAAGGGCGCGGATTATTTTGTAGAAGGGGCATCTATGATTGCTGCAAAGTTTGGAATTCCGCAGATCGTGATCGGGCTTACGATCGTCGCCTGCGGGACCAGCGCTCCTGAGGCGGCAGTGAGTATTTCGGCAGCGTTTAAAGGAAATGTTGGAATCACCGTCGGAAACATTCTTGGAAGCAATATCATGAATATTCTGCTGATTCTCGGGCTTACCGCAGTGGTCAGTGCAGTTGCCATCAAAGAAGGAACCGTAAAGGTGGAAATGCCCTTTGTAATTGTTATCACTGTAGTCCTCACAGCTATGGGAATCGCCGGAGGCAGTCTTTCACGCCTGGACGGAGTGATACTATGGGTGCTGTTTATCGGTTTTTTTGTATATCTGTTTAGGCTGACAAAAAAAGAAGGCATTGAAGAAGAGATAGAACAAGTGAATGCGTCCCTGCTCAAAATGCTTGTTTTTACGATCGGCGGGCTGATTGCCATCGTACTGGGAAGCGATGTGACAGTAGATGCGGCGACTTCGATAGCCAAGGCCCTGAATGTCTCTGACCGGATCATTGGCCTGACAGTTGTGGCATTCGGCACTTCTCTGCCGGAGCTGGTCACCTCAGTTACAGCGGCATTTAAAGGAAAAGCAGACATTGCAGTGGGAAATATTGTGGGAAGCAATATCTTTAATATCTTGTTTGTCGTAGGGACCGTGGCGGTCATTCATCCGGTTCCGTTTGATACAAGCTTTATTCCGGATGCACTGGCTGCGATTTTATCAGCGGCGGTTTTGTGGATTCTGTCTTCAAAAGACCGGAAGCTTGCCAGAGGCAGCGGGTTTGTGATGCTTGTATTATTTGCAGTTTATCTGGCACAATTACTCATAAGATAAGGAGAATACCATGATCATTAAATCAGTTAATCTGGAAACGGTCTGTGGGATCACCAGCAAACTTCCGGACAATGAGTTTCCGGAAGTAGCATTTGCAGGCAAGTCCAATGTGGGCAAGTCCTCCCTCATCAACGCACTGATGAACCGGAAGTCATATGCAAGGGTTTCCGCTCAGCCGGGGAAAACTCAGACCATTAATTATTATAATATCAACGAAGAACTGTACTATGTAGATCTGCCCGGATATGGATATGCAAAGGTCACGGAGTCGGTAAAAGAGCAGTGGGGTGCGATGATTGAACGGTACCTTCACACGTCAAAGCAGCTGAAGCTGGTGTTCCTTCTCATCGATATCAGACACAAGCCGTCAAAGAATGATGTGATGATGTATGACTGGATCGTACATAACGGCTATCATCCGGTCATTATTGCTACAAAGAGCGACAAGCTCAAACGGAGCCAGCTTCCTAAGCATGTAAAGGAGATCCGTCAGGAACTCAGGCTCAATAAGGAGACGCCGGTCTTTCCGTTTTCTTCGCTCTCAAAGCAGGGAAGAGATGAAATATGGGACTTTATTGAACAAGTGCTTCTTCCGGAACAGGAACATCATGTTTCAGATGAATGAATATAAAAAGGACCGGTTCTGTTTAAGAATCGGTCTTTTTTTCTGCCTCCTGGCTCTGGTCCTGAAAAAGCAGGCGGTTGATCAGATAAG
Organism: Anaerostipes sp. CAG:276; assembly: GCF_000432215.1. NCBI lineage: Bacteria > Bacillati > Bacillota > Clostridia > Lachnospirales > Lachnospiraceae > Anaerostipes > Anaerostipes sp. CAG:276. Next base: position 101,182 of record NZ_FR889180.1, on the reverse strand, counting down.
CATAAATATCCGAGTGATTAGACTTCCAGTGATCGCAGATATAGATGGCCTGCTCTCTGGATACTACGTTTAAGTTGACTTCCAGCAGCATGCTGTCTTTTTCTTTGATCCTGAGCCTTACGGTATATTCATCGCGTTTTGCAGGGAAATAGTCGGCTTCCAGATTGGTTTCCTCTCTCAGCTGGTATTCTTTGGTCGCCAAAAATGTTAGAATGTCATTTCGTATAGGCTCGGAGAGCTGGTATTCAAACATATCAATCGCTTCTTTCCCCTCTTCTGTCAGAAAATAATGGCTTGCGTTTCTTACCAGTTCTGTCCGCAGCATGTCTTCGTCTTCCAGTTCGTGAAAAGCCTGCTGGAGTTTAAAATAGGTCGTATACCCTTTGTCCAGAATAAACTCCGAGATCTGTGAGTTGCTCAGCGGAAAATCCACTTTTTTTATTAAAAATAAAATCATTAATTTATATAAAGTCAGACCGTTTTCTTCCATACAATCCTTCCTTTCCTTATGAAACATGCACTTCTTAAATGATACCATCTGGATACCTTTCCTGCAAGAACAGAATCCATGAATGAAATTGAAAAAAAGACAGATACTACAACTAATTTATCTCATAAGAATGAAGAGGTGATATTTATGAAGCAAAGAAAACAGTGGATGGTGATCGCATTGATCATTCTCCTTGCAGTCTTATCCGTGATTCTTTTCTGTGACACGAATCAGGAGCAGAGAAAAGATGGGACGTTAGTTTTGGAAAGGATGGAACATCATGACCGTATATATCAAAGCGGAAGACAGTGTATGTATTCATAATCCGGATGTAAAGATAAAAGATGTGGCATCCATTTACTGTACCGACAAAGACATGGAACAAAAGGTGAAGGAAGCAAAGCTTTTTCATTTTAAAAAGCGGGGAAACGAACGGGAGATTATTTCCATCTTAAAAGCAGTGGAAGTGATCAAAGAAATTGACAAAACTGCAGAAGTGGTCAATATGGGTCCCGAAGATTTTATCGTCTATTTAAAAGAAGTGACACAGGAGAAGAAGTGGGCTCACTACTTAAAGATTGCTGGTGTATGCCTGGTCGCCTTTTTTGGAGCCAGTTTCTCAATCATGAGCTATAATACGGATGTGGCCATTGACGATTTGTTTGCGACCGTATATCAGCTGGTCATGGGAACGCCGCCAAAAGGGCCCACGATACTTCATCTGGCCTATACAGCGGGACTTGCCATAGGAATCGTAATCTTCTTTAATCATGCGGGGAAAATCAAGCTTACCGATGATCCGACCCCGTTTGAAGTCCAGATGCGGCTTTACGAGCGGGATGTAAATGATACACTGATGATTGACGCCGGACGGAAAAAGGAGGAGCAGGATGTTTCTTCGTAACTTACTACTTGTAGTATACGGCTTATCCGCAGGAGCACTCATCGCGGGAAGCTTCCTGGCATTCTTAAGTATGATTGGAGTTGTTCCGAGGCTTGCAGGTCTTTCCAAAACAATATCTCACGCCATGCTGTATGAAACCTGCATTACCCTTGGCGGAGTCCTGGGAACAGCAGTATTTATCTACCGGTGGCACGTTCCGCTGGGATATCCACTGCTGATCTTATATGGACTGTTCGGAGGAATCTTCACAGGATGCCTGATCGGAGCGCTGGCCGAAATGCTCAAAAGCCTGCCGGTCTTCTCAAGAAGAATGAAACTGAGAGACGGAATACCATTCGTCATCTATTCCATAGCCCTAGGCAAAATAGCAGGCTGCTGGATGCAATTTTTGCGATAGCAACGAGCCGCAGAAAGTTCAGATAAAAATAATTCAGACGAGAGAACAATCTCCATGCGAAGCATGGCGGAAATTTCAGATTCTTTCCAAAAAAAGGCGGAAGCTTTTTGAGGGGAAGAAGATTAAATTTCCGGAAGCCATACATCGTATGGCGCAGATTGGACGAATACTGCCGGAATATAAATTTTAACCAGGGTTTTCTGCGGCGGCTGCCGCAGAAACGGATGAGCAAAAACGCAGAAACGGATGAGCAAAAAAGCTCATCCGTATAAACTTATTACTTGAGACATAATTACTTACACAAACGAAAGGAGCTTATTCTGTCATGCACAATGAACCGACAAAAGATCAATATAACGAATATGTAGAACAGGTAACGCCGGCAAGCAGCTGTCTTATGAACTGTGTCCGTGCGTTTTTTGTGGGAGGAGCAATCTGTACCATCGGAGAAGGGATCAAACAGACAGTGATGCACTGGCTGCATCTGGGAGAGAAAGATGCCCTCCTGGCTGTCACAGTAACTCTTGTACTATTAAGCGTTCTCCTCACAGGATTTAACCTGTATTCAAAGATTACAAAATTCGGAGGAGCGGGAGGACTGGTTCCGATCACCGGGTTTGCAAATTCTGTAGCTTCTCCAGCTATCGAGTATCAAAAAGAGGGACAGGTGTTCGGGATCGGAGTTAAAATCTTTACAATCGCAGGTCCGGTCATTCTGTACGGAATCTTATCCTCCTTTCTTTTGGGAATTATTTATATGATATTAGTCCGATTGGGGGTTATGTGATGAAAGTTATGAAGGGAAAGCAGAGTCTGGAATTCGAACATCCGCCTTATCTCAAAGGCTGGTCCTCTGTAGTCGGAGAAAAAGAAGGGGAAGGACCGCTCGGACAGGCATTTGACCAGATCATCGACGATCCTCTGTTCGGTCAGGAGACATGGGAACTGGCAGAGGGAAGATTCATGCGGCAGGCAGCCCTGCTTGCGATACAAAAAGCAGAGATCACAAAGAATCAGGTGCGCTATGCATTTGCCGGAGATCTCCTGGAGCAGATCATGGCCACATCTTTCGGGATCAAGGACCTGGAGATCCCTCTCTTTGGCCTGTACGGAGCATGTTCTACCGCAGGAGAATCCATATCTCTTGCGTCTATGACAGTAGCGGCGGGATATGCAGACTATGCATTGGCCCTTGCCTCCAGTCATATAGGAAGTGCAGAAAAGCAGTTCCGTTTCCCGCTGGAATACGGCAGCCAGAGACCTCTGTCCTCCACATGGACCGTGACCGGAGCCGGGGGATTCGTAATCTCCAAAGAAAAAAGCCCGATCAAAGTCCGGGGAATCACAACTGGTAAAATCGTAGATTACGGCGTGAAAGATTCCATGAACATGGGAGCCTGCATGGCGCCTGCGGCTGCAGAAGTCATTTATCAGCACTTTAATGATTTTGCAATGACGCCGGATGACTATGATGCGATCTACACCGGAGATCTGGGAGAGGTGGGAAAAGAAATTCTCATAAAACTTCTGAAGGACAATGGATATGATATCTCAAAAGTACACGGAGACTGCGGCATCGAAGTCTATCAGGATGAGACTCAGGATACCCACGCAGGGGGATCAGGATGTGCATGCAGCGCTGTAGTCCTGTCCTCAATGATCACAAGAAAAATGATAAGCGGCGGATGGAACAGAGTCCTGTTTGTACCTACGGGAGCTTTGCTTTCAAAGACGAGCTTCAATGAAGGTGAGACTGTGCCGGGGATTGCGCACGGAGTTTTGTTGGAAAGAGAGGAAGTATAGATGGAATATGTAAAAGCATTTATTGTCGGGGGAATTATCTGTATTCTTGTACAAATTTTAATGGACAACACCAAACTCCAGCCGGGACGGATCATGGTCATACTGGTTGTTTCAGGAGCAGTGCTCGGAGCACTCGGGATTTATGAAAAAATAGCCGATTTTGCAGGATGCGGTGCAACCGTACCTCTCTCAGGATTTGGGTTTACTCTGTGGAAAGGAATGAAAGAAGCCATCGACCAGCATGGATTCCTCGGACTGTTTGAAGGCGGATTTACCGCTGCAGCTGTGGGAACATCTGCAGCTCTGATCTTCTCCTATCTGGCATCCCTGATCTTCCAGCCAAAGATAAAAAAATAGCCGTATGGCAGGTATTTGATACTAAGTGATGCCGTCATCGCGGCGGTATTGCTTTTTATATATATAAAAGAGCGTTCCTGACTGCAGATTCTGCTGTCAGAAACGCTCTTATCTTTGTTTCATAGGAAAGTTCTGCGGGTTGTACACAGATGCGCAGGGAAATCAGGAATTAATTCTGTAACTTAATTATTCCGGAATATGCAGGCCGCACATATATTTTACGTACAGATCAGGGATCTGATATTGCGTGTCGTCTGTGATGCCCCTGCTGCCCTTTGGCCGTGTAATGTAGATTTTCCGCAGCAGCTGATTTTCCGGGCAGGCGTTGTTGGCAGGATATCCGGATTCTTTGCATATATCTACGGCCACATGGATATCACAGGGCTTGGTTGGCTTGGTTCCCAGGGCAAAGTACTCTGTCTTTATCATGCTGCCTCTGGGATCATGATCACATATGCCTTTGACGGCCAGCTTTCCTGACTTTGTGCAGATCCGGGCTTTGACAATATTGTTTGGTTTTGAAAAATCTTTCACCGGTTCGTTTTTCTCTTTTACAATCTGGTCCATGACAAGTTTCCAGATTTTTTCGTGCTGGCTGCCGGAAGAAAATGATGTGTTCCTGTCATATCCCATCCAAACAGAGGCGGTGTGATATGGGGTATATCCGGAAAACCAGTAGTCGTAATCGCTGGTCGTAGTACCGGTTTTTCCTGCTGCAGGCATCCCTGAAGAAAGTGCAGCGGGTTTACCGGTTCCCTTTTTGACCACATCCTTCATGGCATCGGTGAGAAGGAAAGCAGTCGATTCCTTCATAACGAGAGTGCCGGAAGAAGACGAGTTTAAGAGCACTTTTCCAGTCTGATCCACAACTTTCGTGTATAAAGAAGGCCGATGGTATGTGCCGCCGTTGGCCACTGCAGAAAAAGCGCCTGTGAGTTCCAGGTTGGTCACTCCGTAAGTCAGGCCGCCCAGAGCCATGGACTGATTGACATCGGAAAAGGTTTTGCCGTCTGCCGTAGTTTTATTATCGACTAAGGTGGTAAAGCCAAGCTTCTGTAAATACTCGTAGGCGACTTCCGGTGTTACATCAGCCATGGTTTTGGCAGACACAATATTCATAGAATTCGTGATTGCCTCCCTGATGGTAGAAAAACCGCGGTAGCCTCTGTAATAATTGCGGACCGGGCGCCCCGTATCGAGATATTCATACGGAGCATCATCGTAAACGGTAGCCAATGTCATATTTTTCATATCCAGCGCCGGAAGAAATGTGGATAGTACTTTGAAGGTTGATCCGGGCTGTCTTGTTGTACCGGTAGCGCGGTTTAAAGACAGATTTTCGGATTTGACTCCGCGGCCGCCTACAAGGGCTTCCACCTGTCCGGTGCGCTGGTCTATGATGGTCATGGAAATCTGTGGCTGGATCACTGTAGAAACTTGCTCGTTGATCACACTGACCCCATTCTTTTTTAAGGATTTGGAGAATTTGCGGGCCATATTTTCGGCAGATGATTTGTCTGCGAATATGAGGCTGGTACCGATTTTATGCTTTTTCATATAACTCAGCACATCGTTTTCCGAATAACTGACTTCCTTACCGTTTTTGTCTGTGCCTGTCAGCGAATAAGACAGAGCCACTTTCGTACCCGCCGGATAGTTCTTCGGGTCATTGGTCACTTTATCTGCGATCTTCTGGATCTTGGAGTCCTGTGTGGAATATATTTTCAAACCTCCGCTGTAAATGGCATTGTAGGCTTTTGTCTCATCATATCCAAGTTTATCTTTCAGATCATGAACCACCTGAAGGATCAGTGCATCATCGAAATAAGAGTTGGCGGTATAGTTTTTCTGCTGCCTTGCATTGATCTTTTGAATTCTTTCATAAACATTATCATTCACTGCTTCCGAATATTCACTTTTTGTGATATAATGTTCTTCCAGCATGATTTTCAGAATCGACATCCTCCGGGCAGCATTATTGTTAGGATGTGTGATCGGGTTCATTCTTGTTGGGTTCTTTGTGATGCCGGCCAGGACGGTGCACTCTGACAAAGTCAAATCTGATACATCTTTATTAAAGTATTTTTGGGATGCAGTCTGCACTCCTAATGTGCCTTCCCCCAGATTGATCGCATTTAAATATTCTTCCAGAATCTTTTGTTTTGAAGTGATTTTTTCTAATTCCAGAGCCAGGGACTGTTCTTTGATCTTGCGCTCTATGCGTTCGATCGTAGTTTTTTCAGGCTGTATTCCCAGGATATTATTTTTTACAAGCTGCTGGGTGATGGTACTCCCGCCCTGGTCCAGAGACTTTTCTTTGAGACCCAGGAAGAAGGATCTGGCAATGCCCCGCATGTCGATACCATTGTGGTTATAAAACCGCACATCCTCTATGGAGATAAATGCATTTTGAAGATTTGCCGGGATCTTGTCCAGCGATACATAGACACGGTTTGAATCACTGGTAGAGAGCTTTCTTGTCACCTTGCCGTCTTTATCGTAAATCATTGTGATAAAACCTTTGGAGTGGATCGAATCCAGAGAGACATCCGGGGTGTTGTTTAAAATTCCGCGGATGAAACCTATGGACAGACCGGCGGCCGTGACGATCAGTGCGATGATGACAACCAGTGCATATTTATAGAAAAAAAGCGTAAGGTGCGAACTGCGCCGTAATTTCGGTGAAGAAAGGGTATCCTTTTTTTGCTTTGATTTTTGCTTGTTAAAGTTCATGTAAGACCTCCTATGTTTAGCATTATAACAAATAAGAAATAACAAGTAAATAACGCGCCCGCATGAAGGGTATTTTATTGAAATCACGTTTGAGGAGAGTTATAGATTTTTTACAAAAGAGGAGGAACAAAAGATGAAGAAGGAGAAATTAGGAACGAATTATTTGAAAGATGGAAATGGGGGCGGATTTGTAGTATCCTATTATATGCTGAATGATTCTGCCAGAGGAAGCTACGGCGCCGCACTGGAGAGAACGACCGGAGAGCCGGAAGTTCTTGAGACAGAAGAGGTAAGAGAGGCCTTTTTGAACAGACAGGAAGCAGAACATTTCATTCGGCTGCTGATCAAATATGAAGTGACACCGATTTCTTTTTTTGAGAGTTTGGATGCGGTGATGGAGTTGGAGGAGAAAATTGAAGGAATACTATGAAACGATCCGGAAAACAGGACAGTCTTTGGTGACAGAAAAAAAGTCAAGATTCATCGGGATTGCGGTGCCGGTTTCCACGGAGGAAGAGGCGCTGGCGGTGATAGAGGATGAAAAGCGCAGATACAGGGACGCCAGGCATCACTGCAGCGCATTTTGTGCAGGCATTGAGAGACCTCTTGAGAGAGCCAATGACGACGGTGAGCCCAGCGGCACGGCGGGAAAACCGATTCTGGAAGTAATCACAGGCAGTCAGCTTCTGAATATTGTCATCGTTGTAACCCGTTATTTTGGAGGTACACTGCTCGGCACCGGGGGACTCGTGAGGGCATATACGAAGGCTGCCCAGGAAGCAGTGGAGGATGCAGGAATCGTGACCATGGGTCTTGGGCGCAGATTCAGGACAGGCTGTGATTATTCTGCAGTAGGAAAGATTCAGTATTTTCTTGAGACCGAAGACATTCCTATCATAAAAACGGATTACACAGAGAAAGTAACTTTGGAGTACTTGGTACCGGAAGCGAGATGCGGACAGATTGAGAAGAAGATTATTGACCTGTCAGGCGGTACTGCAGAGATACAGGACGCGGGCACCGAATATACGGTGTCAGATAAAAAGAAACTTTAAAACAATCAATCATTGTGGCCAATGAACAGAGATGAAAAAGAGCCGCGGGTGTCTGCCCGCGGCTCAATATTTATTGTATTCTGTTTACAGCGCTGATTAATGCCAGAACGGAAGCTGTGATGATATCCTCATGAATTCCTGCGCCCCACACCACTGTGCCGTTTGGCTTTTGAATGGCTACATAGGAGCAGGCCTTTGAATTCGATCCGACAGTGAGCGCGTGTTCCTGGTAACTTACGATGGAGTAATCCAGATCACTGTGACGCTGAAGCGCGTTGCTCACCGCATCCAGACGTCCGTTACCCCTTCCGTGGTAAAGTTTATCCACACCAGATTTTTCAAGTGAGATTTCGGCCTCAATGCCTCCGTCTTTCTGGATAAAGTGACATTCTTTTAAAGCGATCGGGGATGATATGTTAACATACACGGTCTTAAATACATCCAGAATATCTTTCGGAACCAGTTCCCTGTGCTGCTTGTCGGATACGTCTTTGACCGTATAGCCTACATCCTCTCTCATCTTGCCCGGAATATGGAAACCAAAGTTTTCTTCCAGCACATAGCCGATACCGCCTTTTCCTGACTGGCTGTTGATTCGGATCACATCGCTTTCATATTCCCTGCCGATATCTTTCGGGTCGATCGGAAGATAAGGAACAGACCAGTAATCCGGATGGCGGTCGTCGATCCAGTGCATTCCTTTGGCGATGGCGTCCTGATGAGAGCCTGAGAATGCCGCGAATACCAGTTTCCCGGAATAGGGCTGGCGTTCATAGACATTCATGCGGGTCAGGCGCTCATAATTTTTTGTGAGCTCCGGAAGGTTGGAAAAGTCAAGGTTAGGGTCCACTCCGTGAGAATACATATTGAGAGCGACAGTTACAATATCCACATTTCCGGTCCTCTCGCCATTTCCAAACAGCGTTCCCTCCACCCGGTCTGCTCCTGCCAGAAGGGCCAGTTCCGTATCTGCCACACCGCATCCGCGGTCATTGTGAGGGTGAATGGACAGTACGACACTGTCACGGTATTTCATGTGTTTGCTCATATATTCGATCTGGCTTGCGTACACGTGCGGCATGGAGAGCTGAACGGTGACCGGAAGATTGATGATGACTTTCCAGTCCGGAGACGGCTTCCAGATGTCCAGGACCGCATTGCACACTTCCAGCGCATATTCCACTTCGGTTCCGGTGAAACTCTCCGGAGAGTATTCGAACTGGAAATTCCCTTCTGTCTCGTCTGCCAGCTTTTTCAGGAGTTTGGCGCCGTCCGTGGCAATCTTTAAAATCTCTTCTTTGGACTTTTTGAAAACTTGTTCCCTCTGGGCGAGAGAAGTAGAATTATATACATGAACGATGGCACGCTTCGCCCCTTTTAAAGCTTCAAAAGTACGTTTGATAATATGCTCCCTTGCCTGTGTCAGCACCTGGATTGTGACGTCATCAGGAATCAGGTCCTGTTCGATCAGGGTGCGCAGGAACGTGTATTCTGTCTCGGATGCGGCGGGGAATCCTACCTCGATCTCCTTGAATCCCACCTTTACCAGGTATTTGAAAAACTCTACTTTTTCATCCAGGCTCATCGGGATGATCAGCGCCTGGTTTCCATCCCGAAGATCCACGCTGCACCAGTCCGGAGCTTTTGTTATGTACTCTTTTCTGGCCCAGTCAAGACACTCTTCAGGAGGCATAAAGTATTGGCGTTTATATTTTTCTGAATTCATAGATATTAAATCTCCTTTCATTAATTGAGAATAAAAAACAGACTGCACTCGTGCAATACGGCGAAAAAAAACCTTCGTCTCCGTCCATTTCTGGATAGAGACGAAGGGTCATAGACACTCCGTGGTACCACTCTAATTCACGCCATAACCGCGTGCACTCACTACCGATACGAGTTGAAACAACTGATATCTTCCCAATATAACGGTTGGAACCGGCGATGCCTACTGGCTGTTCAGCACGCTGCTCAGAGGCGAGTTCACATATACCGGGCAACCGCTTTTCACCAGCCAGCGGCTCTCTGAATGCCTTCTATATCCTACTATTCCTCATCAAAGCATTTGGATTATTAATAATGATAATCTACCACACTTCATTCTATGTGTCAATGGCAGAATTATTCATATAGGTATCTGCTTCGTCCTTCTTTTCCGGGGACAGGCAGCGGTAGTAGTGGAGCAGTTTTTCTTCTCTGGCAGAGATGTTGCCGACAAGGTAATCGATCGAAACGTTCAGATAATCACATAGAATGACCAGATTCTCCAGAGTCGGCTGCTTCTGGCCTTTTCTCCAGTATCCGATCAGACTGTCAGACAGGCCTGTGTCTTTATAGATACGATAATTGGAAATATCATGGCTGTCCAGATATTCATTTAAATTTTCTGCAAACTTCATGCATTTTCCCTCTCTGGCGTGTAACAAATTTACTCGTTTATTGTAGCATAGATGAAATTTAGTGTAAACGAAGTTGTAACGAAAATACTGTGGAAAATTGTACCATTTTCTTGACTATCTCTACGTATAGAGATATAATTTATGTAAGTTTCTTACAGTCGGATGAGGGAAAGGAGAGGCTAATGATAAAGTCGTATAAGGAATTTGAAAAATGGGTAAAGATTGAGATGATCCGTCAGGAATTGACACAGAGGAAGCTTGCGGAGAGAATGGGGATCGCCTATCCGAGGATCTCAGAAGCTCTGCATGGGAGAAAGACCGGGCTTGCATTTATCGTCCCGCTGATTCAGGAGCTGGGAGGCAATATGGAAGAGTTTGAAGAATTTCTTGAAATAAATCAAATCGGGCGTTGAGTTTTTTCCTGGTTGTATTATAATCAACTTAAAAAAGACAGGAGACTGAGATGGGATTTCTGGACAGATTTAAAGTTCATACAACCAGAGAATATGAGGAAGGGAAAGAGAGAGTCTGCCGGCTTCATGAAGAGGCAGGGAGTCTGGCCTATGTGGAGGGAATCTATAAAGAAAACGGCCGGCTTGTGATGTCCGTATCCTTTGTAAAAGGACAGCATGTGGCCGGACAAGAGGCTCAGCTGCTTGACTGCAGCGGCCTTTTTGCGGCATCTGTCCGGATCGGGGAGATCCGCCTGGGCTCCGGGGAGGACCTTCATGAGGCGTCAGAAGCGGGGGAAGAGGGTATCATTGTATTTGACCTTGTTGAGGGAGTGGAACACTGGATGGAAAAGGGCCAATATTTAAAGGGCTGACGGACTGAGTTGTTTCTTTTTAGGGAAGTGCTTTATGCACGGGATTTCTCGCATTGGCTACGGTAATCACTACTCTGTCGGCGACAACGGCTCATGCGGCAGAAAATCAGTATTGGACAGAGTCAGACGAGCGTGTCGGTATCATTGAACAGGTAATGAATGTTGGAACTGTTAAAAAAGATGATTGGCGCTTAGAAATAATGTATTGCTTATATCAATACAATGTAGTGTGATGAACATAGAAAAGGGAACGCTACTTCTATGAAAGGAGCTGTTATTATGGCAAAATCAGCAAGTGTATATGCAAGAATTGACCCTATGTTAAAAGAACAGGCAGAAAATATTTTATCTGCACTTGGAATTCCGACATCAAATGCGATAGATATGTTTTTTAAGCAGATTGTCTTGAAAAAAGGATTACCTTTTGAAGTTCGGCTTCCGTATGAAAAGCCAGTTTGTCTGGGGACTCTTTCAGAAGAAGAGTTAAATGCAGAACTTGAGAAAGGATATGCGGATTTACAGGCAGGACGCACAAAACCGATAGAACAGGCGATTTCAGAAATGCGCAGCGATTTTAAGATATGAAATTTGAAGTTGAATTATCCGAAAAGGCAGACAGGGATTTAAGGAATATTTTTATTTATATTGCGATAGATTTATGCGCGCCTGAAACTGCCGAAAAACAAATCAAGCGCTTATGGGACGCCATGCGTTCTCTTGATGAGTTACCGGAACGATATCGCCGTTATGAAGACGAGCCATGGCACAGTCGTGGTATGCCGGTTCTTCCAGTGGATAATTATGTTGTACTATATATTCCAGACTTGGAAGAAAAGATTGTGCGCATTGTCAGTGTTATGTACAGTGGGCGTGATATAAGAGAACAGTTAAAACAGATTTAAACTGAAAAGACACAGCCAAGAGAGTTTTTGAGACTCTGGCAGCTGTGTCTTTTTCTTTTCTAAAATAAAAATTTTTATTTCTGTGCCTGCTTCAGGGCATTCTTGATGGACTGTTTTAAGATGGTGTTGGTATACTGACTTTCATCATCAAACTGGATGTCATCCACAGATTTTACTTTTGGAAGCTGTTTGTTGATCTCACCCAGGGCCGGTTCAATCAGAGGGTACATGGTTTTTACACTTTTATCTAAATGCTTTAAAGCAACATGATTGACTTTGTTGTCCTTAACAGTGACTTCCACTTCCAGCTCATTTTCTCCCAGTGTGAGAGGAGAGGAATATACCCCTTCTATGTACTCCATAGTCTCCGTGCTTTTCTTATGTTCCTTGGACGGAGCAAACATAAAAATCAAAAGCAGGATAAGCAAGATTCCAAGCAAGACAAAGATGCCGGTGTAGATTAGTTCTTTCGCCTTAAATACGACGATTTTCGTTTTTGCTGACATAGGGTCCTCCTAAAAAGATTCTATTATAGTATATGGTCCGGACAGGCAGAATAGAACTGTGCGGAAAAAATTTTTCCATGTAGAGCGGGCGGCGGTTTTCATGTATAATAGAAGCCGAAAATGAAAATAACATGACAGGAGGAAGCCGATGGCATTACAGTGTGTCCTGGGCGCAGGCCGCACAGGAAAAACGGATTATATATATCAGCAGATGATAAAAGAGTCTATGGAGAATCGGGATGAAAACTTCTTTTTTCTCGTCCCGGACCAGTCGACGCTGAATGCGCAGAGGGAGCTGATCACCAGGCATCCGAATCACGCGACTATGAACATCGACGTGGTTGGATTCTACCGCCTTTCTTACAGAGTGTTTGAGGAGCTTTCCTATATTCCCAAAGAACTGCTCAATGACGAGGGAAAATCCATGGTCATAAGAAAGGTCATGGGGGAGTGCCGAAAGGATCTTCTCGTGTTCGGTTCAGGCATGGAAAAGCAGGGCTTTATCGATGAGATGAAGTCTTTCTTTGCGGAAACCTACCAGTATGATGTGTCTCTGGAAAAGCTTAAGGAGGCCGTGAAATCTTTTGAGAACACGGACAGCCTGACGCTGAAGATGAAAGACATCGTCCTGGTCCTGGAGAAGTTTGAGGACTATATGAAAGACCGCTATCTGGTATCGGAACAGCTGCTGGACGTACTGGCTCAAAAGATCACGGAATCCGAAAAACTCAAAGGTGCCACGATCTATATTGACGGGTTTACCGGATTTACACCCATACAAAATAAAGTACTCAAGAAACTGCTGCCGTATGCAAAAAAAATTGTGGCGGCGTTTACCATCGATGAGAAACGTGCCGGAGGGCCGTACAGGGATTATGAGCTGTTTGCCATGCCCAAAAAAGAGATTTCTCAATTAAAAGAGATGGCGGTAAGACAGGGAGTCCCCATACTGCCGGATGTGATTCTGCACCCGAATGCTGCGGGATCAAAAGAACTGCGCCATCTGGAGCAGAACCTGTTTCGGTATCCTTTTCATGTGTACAGGGGTAAGACAAAGGACATCAGAGTCTGCTGTCTTAAGAATCCAAAGGAGGAGAGCCGGTACATACTGGGCTGTATTGAACATCTGGTCAGGAAGGAAGGATACCGGTACAAAGATCTGGTCGTGCTGACCGGTGACATGGAAACGTATCAGCCGGAACTTGAAAAATGTTTTGAGGATTCCGGCATTCCCTGCTTTATTGACGGGAACAGGGCACTCAGGAATAATCCATGCGTGGAGACGATTCTTTCTGCGCTGAAAATGATCCAGATGGATTTTTCTTATGAGATGGTATTCCGGTATTTAAAATCAGGATTTTCTGCCCTTGAACCAGAGGAGACAGATCTCCTTGAAAATTTTGTGATCGCTTCCGGCATCCGGGGATATGCCCGGTGGAACAGGCCTTTTAAAAGCCGGGCGTTTACAAAGGAAGAGATGAAACAGATCAACCAATCCAGGGAAACATTTATGAAAGAGACCGGTCCGTTCAAGGAAGGGATCAGGAAGCGGGGAATCACTGTTTTAGAGAGACTTACGCACCTTCACGGGTTCTTTCTCACTCTGGATATCCAGGGACAGATGGAGAGGAAAAAAGAGGAATTTGAAGCGGCCGGGGATCTGGCTATGGCCAAAACCTATGATCAGATCTATGGGGAAGTTTTAAACATCATGGACCAGATGGCGGAGATTCTCGGAGAAGAAGAGCTTTCTTTTGATGAATTTTGCGCGGTCCTGGAGACCGGGCTCTCAGAGATGACGGTGGGCGTGATTCCGCCGGGGCTTGATCAGGTGATCGTCGGAGATATCGAGAGGACGAGAGTGGAAGGGGTTAAGGTTCTGTTTTTTGCCGGCATCAATGAGGGAGTAGTGCCGAAGCCGTCGAAAGGCGGAGGCCTCGTGACGGACTCTCAGAGAGAAGAACTTTTAAAAGCCGGAATTTCCCTTGCACCCGGGGCGGCAAACCAGGCGTACATGGAGCAGTACTATTTGTATCTGGCCATGTCAAAGCCGGATGAAAAGCTGTATCTGACTTATGCTTCTATGGATTCCTCCGGGGAAAGCAAAGCTCCTTCATATCTGATTGGAAGAATTGAAAAGCTGTTTCCCGGGCTGAAAAAAGACCTCGATTTGCAAGAGACACCAGTTTATTCCGTCAGCGAGGCAAGAGAACGGTTTGTTGAAAAACTTCAGGAATTCGGCGAGGAAAAGCCGGATCAGGAGATGGCCGCATTATATGAAGTCTTAAATGAACGAAAGCTGGTTTCACCGTATCTGGATGCATATTTCTACAGCAATGAGGAAAAGAACCTGGACAGGCATCTGACAACACTTCTCTACGGTAAGGAACTGGAAAACAGCGTGACCCGCGTAGAAAAGTTCTCAGGCTGCGCCTTTGCCCATTTTCTTCAGTACGGACTGCGGCTTCGGGAACGGCTGGTACATGAGATCCTGCCTATGGATATGGGACAGGTATTTCACCGGACTCTGCAGTTTGTCGGGCAGGAAGGAAGCTGGGACTGGGAAGATGACAGGGAACGGGATCGGTTTGTGGATTCCATGGTAGAGCGTGCCTTGGATGAAGATCCTGATAAAAAGGAGATTTTTGAGAGCAGCAGCCGGAATCAATATACAAAGGAGCGGATCAGGAGGATGGCAAAACGGGCCGTCTGGGCTGTGGAGCAGCAGATAAAAAGAGGAGAATTCACTCCGTATGAATATGAACTGGGATTTTCTGCGGACGACGGTCTCTCCTGTGCAAACCTTTCCCTGAAGGACGGCACCAAGATGAAGTTTACCGGGGTGATCGACCGGGTGGACTGCTATGAGGATGAGGAGAATCTATATTTAAAGATCATCGATTATAAATCCGGAAATATGCAGTTTGACTTTACAAAAATTTTAAATGGTCTGCAGGTACAGCTGGTCGTTTATATGAATGCCATTTTAGAACTGGAAGGGAAAAAGTACCCCGAAAAGCGGATGGTCCCGGCAGGCATGTTTTATTTTCACGTGGACGATCCGGTCATAGCGCCGAAAACAGACAGGGAGCCTGAGATAGAAGTTCTCAAAAATCTTCAGCTCAGGGGAGTTGTGAATGAGGATTTCGGACTCGTGGAGCATCTGGAGCAGGAGGATGAGTACGGAATCGTAACCCTTCCGGTCACAAGGACAAAAACGGGATACAAAAAAGGATCTGCGCTGCTCTCCACGAATGAATTTAAGAATCTGGGCCGGAAGGTGGAAGAAAAAATGAAGCAGCTCGGAGAGGCTATGATGGACGGAGATATTTCTATAAGTCCGTATGAATATCAGTCAATGCCGTGCGATTACTGTGCATTCAAAAGTATTTGTGCGTATGAGCCAAAACTGATGAAATCCAGAAAACTTGAGAAGATCGGCCTTGCTGAGGCAAAGGAGTTATTAGCAGAGGGAAAGGGGGCAGACGATGCCTTGGACTAAAGAACAGCAGCAGGTCATAGAGGAGAGAGGCTGCAGCCTTTTGGTGTCTGCCGCGGCAGGCTCTGGAAAGACGGCTGTGCTTGTGGAACGGATCATCGAAAAGATATCGTCAAAAGAGGAACCGGTGGATGTGGACCGTCTGCTGGTGGTGACCTATACCCACGCTGCGGCCAATGAAATGAAGGAGAGGATCCGCAGAGCCATAGAAAAGAAGGTGGAGGAAGACCCGGAAAATGAACATCTGATCCGTCAGCTCTCTCTGATTCACAAGGCTCAGATTACGACGATCCACAGCTTTTGTCTCAATCTCATCAGAGATTACTACTACAAGCTCGATCTGGACCCAAATTTTGCGATTGGAGACCAGGGACAGATGGACCTTATGAAGCTGGAAGTGCTGGATGATGTGCTGGAGGAGGCCTACGCCGAACAGAGCGATGCTTTCGTGGAATTTATCGAAAGCTATATTCCGGGGAAAAACGATGACCGGATCAGAGACTATGTCCTGGGGCTCTATGAGAGTTCCAGAAGTCATATCGATCCGCTTCTCTGGCTTTCACAGGCAAGACAGGGCTTTCAGATCCGTACGAAGGAAGAACTTCACCGGGCAGTCTGGATGAAGGAAATCCTGAAAGATGCGAAGGCGGTGGCGGAATCCGCCTGTGCCATAATGAAGAAGGCAAAAGAAGCGGCATCCGAGACCGGGGGACCGTATTTTTACCTTCCGACTCTCACGGCAGATCTGGAAACCATGGAAGAGATCCGGAGTGCAGAGTCATATAAGGATTTCGGAGAGCTGTTTTTATCCTTTACAAAACCGCGCCTGAACGGAAGAAAGAAAAAGGACGATATCATTGACAAAGACCTTCAGGAGTACTGCAAGGATTTGAGAAAAAAGGCTTATGACCTGATCGATTCTATCAGAAGCAGCTATTTTTATAAGCCGGAAAGTGAGATCATCCGGCAGATCCGCAGGGTACGGCAGCCTATGGAAGGCTTTATCGGACTGACAGAAAAGTTTTATCACCGCTTCATGGAGCGCAAAAAGCTGGACAACCTTTTAGATTTCAGTGACCTGGAACATCTGGCACTGGAACTTTTAACCTCGGGCTTTTCGGAGGACGGGACTCCAATCGTCAGCGGGATCGCGAAAGAAAAAGCAGAATATTTCCATGAGATCTATATTGACGAGTATCAGGACAGCAACTTTCTCCAGGATGCGATTTTAAGGAGTGTGTCCGGACAAAGCCTTGGTGAACACAATATTTTTATGGTGGGGGATGTCAAACAGAGCATTTACAGCTTCCGCCTCGCGAGACCGGAGCTGTTCATAGAGAAATATCACGGATTTAAAAAGGATGGGAAAAACTCAAAACTCATTGAACTGAGAAATAATTTCAGGAGCCGCAGGGAAGTGCTTTTTACGGTCAACGATATTTTTTATCAGATCATGCACGCATCCCTTGGGAATATCGAATATACAGAGGATGTGGCTCTGGTGCCAAGTTTTCCTTATGAGGAGTCGGGTGGTGCAGGCGGTAATGCGGAACTTCTGTTGGTCAGCAGAGATTGGAACGATGCATCTGAGGAGGACAAAGATGTGCTGGAGGCCAGGATGATCGCAGACCGGATCAAAAAGATGGTGGACGGGCCTGAACCTCAGATGGTGCTGGATTATGATGAGGAAGGCAGTGAAGTTTACCGGAAGGCTGAATACAGAGATATTGTTATTCTCCTGAGGTCTGTGAAAGGAAATGCAGAGAAGATTCAGGTGGTGTTAATGGACGCCGGCATCCCGGCCATATCAAGCAGCCAGAGCGGGTACTTTGATACGGTGGAAGTGCGCACTGTGCTGAGCCTTCTGACTGTGGTGGATAATCTGTATGCGGACATCGAGATGGCAGCGTTTCTCCGGTCTCCCATGATCGGCATGACGGGGGAGGATTTGGCGAAACTGAAACTTGGCGGAAAGAAAAAGTACATGTATGACTGCCTCACCGAGGCAGCAGGGAAAGATGAGAAGGCGGACACTGCACTTTCGGTGCTGAAAAGGCTCAGGGAGGCGAAAACCTTCCTGTCCCTCCGCGAGCTGCTCTGGCTGGCATTTGACCTTACGGGGTATTATCACTATGTCGGGGCTATGCCTCAGGGCGCCAAACGCCAGGGAAATCTTCTGATGCTGGCAGAGCAGGCGAAGGCCTATGAGGCCAGCCGCTACAAAGGGGTATTTCATTTTATCCGCTATATGGAACAGTGCAGAGAATATCAAATGGATTTCGGTGAGGCCAATACACTGGGCGGAAATGAAAACCTGGTTACGATCACGAGTATCCATAAGAGCAAGGGACTGGAATATCCGATTGTATTCCTTGCCAAAACACACAAGAAATTTAATTTACGGGACACGGGCGGCAGCCTTTTGTTTCATCCGGATTATTTTATAGGACCGGATCTTGTGAACATCAGGCAGAGAACGAAAGAGCCGACCATCATGAAAGGCATGATTTCAAGACAGCTGGTGAAGGATTCGCTTGGAGAAGAACTGCGCGTTTTGTATGTGGCACTCACAAGGGCAAAAGAAAAACTTATCATGACGGGAGTACAGGGAAGCCGCCATCAGCCCGGC
The DNA here is from genome assembly GCF_000432215.1 of Anaerostipes sp. CAG:276. NCBI lineage: Bacteria > Bacillati > Bacillota > Clostridia > Lachnospirales > Lachnospiraceae > Anaerostipes > Anaerostipes sp. CAG:276. The sequence continues at coordinate 82,682 of NZ_FR889180.1, read as the reverse complement.
GGCAAAGGGCCGGTCTCCTATGTGGATCTGCTGAGCGCCAGGTCTTATCTGGAGTGGCTTCTCATGGCTGCCGGAAATATGGAGGAGAGTCCTTTTGAAATCCATTTTCTCTCAGAGGAGGATGTGGCGCTTTCAAGCGCAGAAGAAGTTTTCACATCTTACAGAGACAGGGGGTTATTAACGGATGAGCTGGAATCCATGGCAGGATCAGAAGAGGCGCAGGGCATGCGGGAGGCCTTTGCGTACCGGTATCCGTATGACAAAGAAAGGGACGGCAGGCTGAAGTATTCTGTTTCTGAGATCAAAAGAATGTCTCAGGCGGCAGAACCTGAGGAGTCATACAAGCCGGAACCGCAGAAAGAGCGGCTGTATCCAAAGTTTTTGAAGGAGAAAAAAGAAGCTTCTCCGGCCTCCAGAGGTACCGCAGTGCACAAAGTACTGGAACTTATGGATTTTTCTCTGGACTATACACCGGAACTTTTGGAAGAACAAATCAGTCGGTGGAGCAGTGAAGGAAAGATTGAGGAAGGGATGGAAAAACTGATTCCCCGGGAAGATATCCTGGCTTTTCTTAACTCCGATCTGGGACTGCGGATCAAGAAAGCTGCAGGACGAAAAGAACAGTACAAGGAAGCTCAGTTTGTCATGGGAGTAAAGTTCAGTGAGATGGAACCGGAGGCGAAAAGCCGTGATTATGTGGTGGTCCAGGGGATCATCGACCTGTATTTTAAAGAAGAAGGGGAACTTGTCCTGGTGGATTATAAGACAGACCGAATAGGTCCCGGGGAAGAGGAGATTCTTGCAGAAAGATACAGGGCACAGCTTCAGTACTACAAAAAAGCGCTGGAACAGATGGAGCAAAAAAAGGTAAAAGAATGTTACATTTACTCCATTCCTCTCAGGAAAGCCATCAGTTTATAATTATTTAACATCCCGTCAGATAATTTTAAGAAACTGGGCATAGGGAAATCACATTTTTCTGCTATCATAAAAACATGGAAAGCAAAGAACGAATCAGACATGAAGCAAAGGAGTGATGACCATGTCAGAGAAAGCAACGCTTTCAGTAGAAGAATTGATGAAGAAGAGTTTAACATTTGCCCTGGCCGCAACTCTGCTGGCAGGCACATCAAACATCTCAAAAGTGAAAGATAAGATTAAAGTAAGTGAGAATGAAACAGGACATATTGTCATAGAACAGATGAATGACTAGGCCTTTCTTTGGTTATCCTATATAGGACCGGCAAAAGCCGGGGGATAAGAGAAAGGAGTACATGATGTCCAAAGAAAAAGATTTTATAGAAAAGTCATTTGAAGAGATGACAGAAGATGAGCGGTTAAAGTACGAGATCGCTGTGGAACTTGGACTGGCTGACAAAGTAAAGGAGGAGGGCTGGAAAGCTCTTTCTGCCAGCGAGACCGGAAGGATCGGCGGCCTGATGACCAAGAGAAAGAGACAGAAAACACAGGAAGCAGAAGATTAAACCGTTGTCCTGAACACGGAGATTGACAGCTGGAAACTACTTTGATAAGATGACTCTGTGAGAAAGATACAAAAGACTTATATATTCCCGGGATAACGGCCCGGGAGTTTCTACCAGGCTTCCGAAAGCCGGACTATAAGTTATTCCCTTTTTATATTCTAAATGGGGAATAACTTTTTTTGCGTTCATCAGATCAGGAGGATAGACCGATGAAAAATTTTGCCTTAAAAGGAGATATTATTTATACGCCTGAACCTGGTAAGTTCCGGTGCCACGAAGACTCTTATCTGGTCTGCGGGGACGGAAAGGTGAAGGGAATATGGAGAGAACTACCTGAACGATTTTCGGGGATCAGAGTGGAGGATTACAGCGGAAAGCTTATTTTTCCGGGACTGTGTGATCTTCACATCCATGCGCCCCAATATTCCTTCCGGGGGATCGGAATGGACATGGAACTGCTTCCCTGGCTGGAAACTTATACATTTCCGGAAGAATCAAAATACGGTGACCTTGAATATGCCAAAAAAGCCTATGAGATATTTACAGAAGATCTGAGAAGGAGTGCAACATCCAGAGTCAATGTGTTTGCGACGATTCACAGGGAGGCTGCGGTTTTGCTGATGGATCTGCTTGAGAAAGCAGGGATCTGCGGGTTTGCGGGAAAGGTATGCATGGACCGGAACTGTCCCGATGATTACAGGGAAGAGGATGCCCGGACATCCGCCGAGGAGACCAGAAAGTGGTATGAGACTGTGAAAGACAGGACGATGATGAGGCCGATCCTGACGCCGCGGTTCCTGCCTTCCTGCTCCGATGAACTGATGGAGCAGCTTGGGGAATTCCAGAGAGAGACCGGCCTGTATGTGCAGTCTCATCTGTCAGAAAACCCGGAAGAGGTGGAGTGGGTGAAAGAACTGGCTCCATGGTCTGAAAACTATGGAGATGCCTATGACCGTTTCGGGCTTTTCGGCGGCACAGGAAAGACGGTTATGGCTCACTGTGTGTACTCCGGAAAAAAGGAGAGGGCACTGATGAAAGTAAGAGGTGTCTATGCGGCCCATTGTCCCCAATCCAATCTGAATCTTTCCTCAGGGATCGCTCCGGTGAGAACTATGATGGAGGAAGGGCTTCATGTGGGTCTTGGGACCGATATGGCCGGGGGTGCCAGCCTTTCGATGCTGCGGGTGATGACAGATGCAGTACAGGTATCAAAAATGTACTGGAGATATCTGGATAAAGAGAAAAAACCGCTGTCTGCCCCGGAAGCGTTTTATCTTGGGACCAAGGGAGGCGGAAGCTTTTTCGGGCAGGTTGGAAGTTTCGAGGAGGGATATGAGTTTGACGCTGTCGTCTTAAATGATGCTTCTCTGGGAACAGCACTCAATCTTCAGATGGACCAGCGGATGGAAAGAGCCATGTATTTAAGCGGAACAGAAGAGATCACAGCGAAATATGTGGGCGGAAGGAAGATATTTGAGCGCTTATGATCCGACAGAAAAAAGTCATCCTCCAGGGACCGATTAAGAGGAAGTCCCTGGAGGATGACTCAATTATCATTACATTTGCTTTTCCAATAAAGATGGAGGAGATTCAACTTTATCTATCAGATATACTAAATTATTTTTGAACTAAGGATTTCGCAGATTTTTATAGCAATATTTATTAACCATTGGGGGACAATCATTAACGAATTTATGATACTATATTCATTCTGGATCTAATGAAAAAGCGTTTTTATCTATTTAACTTCTGCCATGTAGGTTGAAACAAAAGCAAATGTTCTGATGTATTACTTATAGCATATTGAGTCCCGGCGTGGGTTAAAAAAGCGCAAACGACATAGAGGGGACCGCGAATAACCAAAAAGATACTTGAATTTTTTACGTTTCAGGATTATAATAGTTTTTCGTAAGACAGAGAAGGAATGTCTGTCATATAATTTCATAAACAAGTAAAACTGGAGAACCGATGTTATCGGCTGAGAAGAGGGTATAACCCGAAGATTCATGGAACCTGTTAGTTAGCACTAGCGTAGGGAGTTTTCAATCGATAGAACACAGAGATGGAGCTTACGCTTCATCTTTTTTTCGTTTGTAGCTCCGGGAAACGAAAGGAGAGTTATGATGCGTGTCAATGGAAAAGAAAGATGCCTTGAAGCCGGCAGGACCACTCTGAAGCAATATCTTCTGAAAGAGGGTTACAGGCTTGAGCACATTGCGGTGGAAAGAAACGGAGAGATCGCGCCAAAGGCCGAGTATGAGACAATTATGCTGACAGAGGCGGATACACTGGAGATTGTCAGTTTCGTAGGCGGTGGATGAGATGCTGACGAGAGAACGATTTGAACAGGAACTGGCCGGACGTCAGACGCCGGAAGTGAGGGAAAGGCTCAGGGAAGGAACCGTGGCCGTTGCGGGTCTTGGGGGTCTTGGCTCCAATATAGCCCTGATGCTTGCAAGAACGGGGATCAGTAAGCTGTTTCTGGCAGATTTTGACCGGGTAGATCCATCCAATCTAAACCGGCAGGCATACACCATTTCCCAGATCGGAATGAAAAAGACGGAAGCCATGAGTGAACTGATCCGCCAGGTTAACCCGTGGATTGAACTTGAATTCTTTGACGGAAGGGTTACACAGGAAAATGCGGCAGAGCTGTTTCGGACATATCCGATTATCTGCGAAGCATTTGACTCGCCGGAGGCGAAAGCAGACCTGGTCAACAGTATATTGTCTCAGCTGCCTGGCAATACCGTTATTTCCGGCAGCGGGATGGCCGGGGCTTACAGCTCGAATCAGATAAAAACGGCAAAGAAAATGAAACGGCTTTATGTGTGCGGAGACGGGACACACGGGATATCCGACGAAGAATCCCTGACCGCGGCCAGAGTATCCATCTGTGCGGGACATGTGGCGAATATGGCAGTACGGCTGATTTTAGGAGAAGAAGAGGTATAAAGATGAGTGACACATTAAAAATCGGAACAAAGGAATTTACATCAAGGTTTCTGCTTGGAACCGGAAAGTTCAGTCTGGAAAAGACAGCCGAGGCTGTAAATGCGGCTGATGCCCAGATCGTTACCATGGCGCTCAGGAGGGCAAAGGAGGCAGGTTCCAGCAATATTTTAGAGTACATACCGGATACGGTGACACTGCTTCCAAATACCTCCGGGGCAAGAAATGCCCGGGAGGCTGTGCGCATTGCAAGGCTTGCAAGAGAAGTTGGCTGCGGTGATTTTATCAAGATCGAAGTGATACGGGACACCAAGTATCTGATGCCTGACAACGCAGAGACTATCAAAGCCACGGAGATTCTTGCAGACGAGGGGTTCACGGTTCTTCCGTATGTAACTCCTGACTTGAATACGGCAAGAGACCTGGAAAATGCAGGAGCCGCCGCGGTCATGCCTCTGGCAGCACCGATCGGAAGCAACAAAGGACTCCTGACGAAGGAATTTATCCAGATGCTGATTGACGATATCGATCTTCCGGTCATCGTGGATGCTGGAATCGGGAAGCCGTCCGAGGCCTGTGCGGCAATGGAGATGGGAGCCGATGCGGTCCTGGCAAACACGGCGGTGGCAACAGCAAAAGATGTCGTATCCATGGCAAAGGCTTTTAAAATGGCAGTGGATGCCGGAAGAAAGGCATACCTTGCGGGGCTGGGACGTGTTCTTTATCAGGGAGGAGATGCATCATCTCCGCTGACAGGATTTTTGGAGGACTAGGCCGATGGAGATATTAGAAGAAGTATTAAAGGCGTATGATGGATATGATTACAATCTTTACACAAAAGACGATGTGCTCACAGCCCTTTCAAAGGATACAGTGAGTGCTGAGGACTACAAGGCACTGCTCTCTCCGGCTGCCATGGAGTTTCTGGAGCCTATGGCCAGGAGAGCAAAAAAGGAGACAATGAAGCATTTCGGGAATACTGTCTGTCTTTTCACGCCCCTTTATATCGCGAATTATTGTGTCAATCACTGCGTATACTGCGGATTTAACTGCACGAATAAAATCCACCGGGCGAAGCTTACGATGGAGGAGATTGAGCGGGAATACAAGGCTATCGCAAAGACAGGGCTGAAAGAAATTCTGATTCTCACAGGGGAATCTAAAAAGGCGTCAGGAGTAGAGTATATCGGAGAAGCCGTAGAGCTGGCAAAGAAATATTTTTCCACCATTGGTATTGAAGTCTATCCGATGGACGTGGATGAATACGCATATATCCACGAAAAAGGTGCAGATTTTGTCAGCGTCTATCAGGAGACATATAATACGAAGACCTATGGTGAGGTTCACTTAAGCGGTCCGAAAAAAGTATTTTCTTATCGCCTGAATGCCCAGGAAAGAGCGTTAAAAGGCGGTATGAGGGGAGTGGGATGCGGAGCCCTGCTGGGGCTTGATGATTTTAGAAAAGATGCATTCGCCTCCGGAATCCATGCGTCCCTTCTCCAGAAAAAATATCCCCGGGCGGAAGTCTCCTTCTCTGTGCCCCGGCTCAGACCATATAAGAACAATGAAACCAACGATGCAAAAGACGTCCATGAGAGGCAGCTTTTGCAAGTGATGCTGGCACACCGCATCTTCATGCCGTTTGCGGGGATTACGATTTCTACGAGAGAACGGGCCGGATTCCGCGACCATGTGGTCGGCATGGCAGCGACGAAAATTTCTGCCGGGGTCAGCACAGGGGTCGGAGGCCACGAAGAAGAGGAAAAGGGAGACGCCCAGTTTGTGATCTCAGATCCGAGAAGTGTGGATGAAGTCGTAAATATGCTTGACCGAAGAGGCATGCAGGGTATCTATACAGACTATGTGAGAGTCTAGAAACGGAGGCTGACATGAATCAGGAGTGGATCGCCGTCACAGACCGGAAACAATGCGGCGGTGAGTTTTTAAAGACGGTGCAGACTCTCGCGGGACAGGGGTTAAAGACGATCATCCTGCGGGAAAAAGATCTTTCGGAAGAAGAGTACGGGGAACTGGCAGCCCGGTGTATGGAAATATGCAGGAAAACAGGGGCTTCGCTGACTCTCCACAAGTACTTTCATGCGGCCCGCGGCCTGGGAGCAGACAGGATCCATCTGCCGTACCCTGTATTTCGGGAGAATGCAGGTAAGATTGATCAGCATATTCATGTAAGTACTTCCATTCATGCCCCGGGAGAGGCAGTGGAGGCAGAACGGATGGGCGCAGAGTTTGTAATTGCCGGACATATATTTCAGACGGACTGCAAAAAGGGTGTTCCGCCAAGGGGGCTTGAGTTTTTGAGAGAAACGGTACAATCCGTGTCTATTCCGGTCTATGCCATCGGCGGGATCACTCCGTATAATATAGGGGATGTTTTAGATACAGGAGCCGCCGGAGGGTGTATGATGTCAGGTTTCATGAAGTCTCCTAAAATTATTGACAAGCCATGAGTGCTGGGGCATACTTGAAATAGAAATATATCAAGATGGAGGGTACTTATGAAAAAGAAATACTGCTTTTTTGACATCGACGGAACACTGACCGACCGCTCTACCAACCAGGTAGTTCCAAGCGCACTGGAGGCACTGGAAAAGCTGGAGGAAAACGGACATTTTGTGGCAATCGCAACAGGAAGGGCACATTATAAAGCGGATCTGTTTATAAAGGCCAACGGTTTTAAGAATATGGTCTGCAATGGAGGAAACGGATTTGTCATTGACAATGAGTTTGTGGAGAATATTCCTCTGGACAGAGAAGGATGCATTAAAATCATTGAGGAGACAGAGAAACTCGGATACGGATGGTGCATCGCTGTAGACGATACGAAGGATGTCTATATGACCGATGATCTGTTTTTAAGACAGGTGGGCAAGAGAAAAGAGCCCACCCGCTATATTATCGATGATACTCTGGATATACATAAGGTCGAAGATTTCTATAAAATATACGTAGCAATTCCGAAAGAAGAGGAAGAACGTCTGACAACAAAAGATCTCATCGGACATCTGCGGTTTGAGCCGGAATACCTGATGTTCCAGCCGGACAATAAAAGAGAGGGCATCATAAAAATGATGGAACACTTAAACGGACCTCTTGAAGATGTAGTCGTGTTCGGAGATGATTATAACGATCTGGATATGTTCAGCCCTGAGTGGTTTTCCATCGCTATGGGGAACGGCTGCCAGGATCTGAAAGATAAGGCAGACTATGTGACGGACACCAATGTAAATGACGGGATTAAAAAGGCATGTGAGCACTTTGGCTGGATTTAAAAAGGATAAGAAGCCTTCTTGACACGATTCCTTAAATCATTATAGAATAGTAAGACCAGAATTTTCTGGTCTTCTTTTCATTTTTTAAGGATCTATTGAACAGCAGGAGGAGTTATGAGAATTTTAAAAGTAATGAAAAAGGGCATATCGAAGATACTGAAGGTCCTGCTGAGACGCCTTGTGATTGTAGGCGTCGTTATTGTGCTCCAGATAGCATGGCTGATCTGGCTGGCCCAGGTGATCGGAGAACATTCTAAGTTCATTGAATGGGGACTTCAGCTGGTCAGTGTTGCAGTGGTGATATATATCGTGAATAAAGAAGAGAACCCGGCCTATAAGCTGGCGTGGACCATTCCGATTCTGATCTTCCCGATTTTCGGCGGTCTTCTATACCTTACTCTGGGCAATAAAAAACCGGCAAAGAAGCTGAGGCTGGAGCTGGAACGGTCTCTGGGTGAGACAGATTTTCTGCTGTCCCAGAGCGAGAGTGTCATGAACAACTTAAGACAGAGGAGTCCCCAGGCGGCGGCACAGGCAAAATATATCGATACGTCCGGAGGGTATCCGATCTATCAGAATTCCTCGGCGAAGTATTACCCGTCCGGCGAGGCCATGTTTGAAGAGATGATCGAAGACCTGAAAAAAGCAAAGTATTATATTTTCATGGAATTCTTCATTGTAGAAGAAGGATATATGTGGAATACGATCTTAGAGATCCTCAAAGAACGGGTGGACGACGGTGTGGAAGTCCGATTTATGTACGATGATGTGGGATGTGTTGATCTGCTCCCATACAAGTATTATAAAGAACTGGAACGCTGCGGCATTTCCTGTGTGGCATTTAATCCGATCATTCCTCTGGTGTCCACTGCATGGAACAACAGGGACCACCGCAAAGTAGTGGTCATAGACGGACATACGGCATATACCGGAGGGCTTAATCTGGCAGATGAGTATATCAACCGGAAGGAACGCTTCGGTTATTGGAAAGATGCGGGACTCAAGGTCATCGGAGATGCGGTGTGGAACTTTACTGTGATGTTTCTCCAGGTCTGGAATGCGATCCGGAAGACCGATGAGGGCTACGGCATGTTTGTGCCCCACGGCCACCATGAGGGACGGTTTGTCGACGACGGCTTTATCCAGCCTTACGCGGATAATCCCCTGGATACAGAGACAGTCGGGGAGAATGTGTATCTCAATATTATCAATGCGGCCACAGATTACGTATATATCTATACGCCGTATCTGATCATTGATAATGAAATGATGACAGCGCTCTGTCTGGCGTCCAAAAGAGGAGTCGATGTGCGGATTGTCACACCGGGAATTCCGGATAAACCGACTGTCTTTTTGCTGACACAGTCATACTATGCACAGCTGGTGGAAGCAGGGGTAAAAGTGTATCAGTATACGCCCGGATTCATTCATGCAAAATGTTTTGTCAGCGATGACGTCATTGCTACCGTAGGAACTATTAATATGGATTACCGGAGTCTTTACCTGCATTTTGAAAATGGAGTCTTTATGTATCACTGCCTGGCGGTGACGGAAGTCAAGATCGATATGCTGAAGACGTTTAAGCAGTGTGAGCTGATCACAAAAGAACACTGTCAGGGCAATATGGTGAAGCGGCTGATGCAGAGTGTGCTCCGTGTCCTGGCACCGCTTCTGTAAGGAGTGGGAAAAAATGGATGAGTTTGCAAGTTATCAGAGTTTTGCGCAGGTTTATGATGAATTTATGGATCAGACCCCTTACAGACTGTGGGGAGAAAATATCAGGCAGTATCTGAGAAAATACAAAGTTAAGGACGGAGCAGATGTCCTGGACCTGGGCTGCGGCACCGGCAGGATGACGAATCTGCTGGATGGTTTTGGGTACCGGATGACCGGGATGGACATTTCTCCGGAAATGCTTGAGATTGCTGCCGGTTCCGGGAATTCTGAAATTTTCTATATCTGTCAGGATATGAGGGAACTGGCTCTTCTGCATCCTGCGGATGCAGTCATATCGACCTGTGACAGCCTCAATTATATATTAGAGCCGGAAGATCTGATACAGGTATTTGTGCGTGTGCGGGAGAACCTTAAAGAAGACGGGGTCTTTTTGTTTGACATGAATACGCTTTATAAATATGAAACACTGCTTGCTGAAAATACATTCGCGGAAGACCGGGAGGAGTGCAGTTTTATCTGGCAGAATTTCTATGATCAGGAAGACGGCATCAATGAATATGACCTGACACTGTTTATCCGGATGGAGTCGGGGCTTTATCAGAAGTTTGAGGAAGTGCATTTTCAGAGGGCATATGAGACAGAAGAGATAAAGGAGGCACTGCGCCTGGCCGGGTTTGAGATCCGGGAAGTCGTGGATGCAGATACTTTAAAAGAGCCGGAGACAGAGAGTGAACGGCTGTATTTTATTTCAACGATAAATCATGAGGTGGACAAATGAAAGATTATATTGTAAGAGGTACGGCGGCAGACGATCAGGTGCGGTTTTTCGCTCGATCAGGTGCGTTTTTTCGCTGCCTATACGAAAGATGTTGTGGAGGAGGCCAGACAGAGGCATAATACAAGCCCGGTGGCCACGGCTGCCCTGGGCCGCCTTCTGACCGCCGGGGCTATGATGGGGAGCATGTGCAAGAATGAACAGGATCTGATCACACTTCAAATCAAGTGCAGCGGTCCTATCGGAGGTCTTACGGTGACTGCTGATTCAAAAGCAAATGTAAAGGGATATGCGGTACATCCGGATGTGATGCTGCCGCCGAGCAAAGAAGGAAAGCTCGATGTAGGAAAAGCCCTGGACTTAGGGGTGCTGACGGTTATAAAAGATATCGGCATGAAAGAACCGTATTCTGGACAGACCCATCTTGTATCAGGGGAGATCGCAGAGGACCTGACCTACTACTTTGCCGCGAGTGAGCAGATACCGACTTCTGTGGCGCTTGGCGTTTTAATGAATAAGGATAACACCGTCCGGCATGCCGGGGGCTTTATTATTCAGATGATGCCGTATGCGTCTGAGGAAGTGATCTCTGCTCTAGAGAAAAAGATTGCAGAATTTGAGTCTGTCACATCGCATCTGGAGGAGGGGAAAACTCCGGAAGACATGATGAATGAACTGCTGGGTGAGTTCGGAGTCAAGTTTTATGAGACTGTGCCGACAAAGTTTTCCTGTAACTGTTCCAAGGAGCGGGTGGAAAAAGCGGTTATCAGCGTGGGAAAAGATGAGATTAATGATATGATCAAAGACGGTAAAGATATAGAAGTAAACTGTCATTTCTGCAATACACATTACACATTTAGTGTGGATGAGCTGAAACAGATGGCAGAAAAAACCGAAGCGGGAAGATAAAGAAAAGCCATGGGAGACCGTGGCTTTTTTTGCCGGAAAATGATATTATATGAGGAAAGGAGGGTGAAAGATGAAGATTAAAAGACTGATCACAGTACTGCTGACAGCGTGTTTCATCATACCGCAGATCAGCGAGGTAAAGGCGGCAGAGACCTATCCAAATCTGGATGAAAAAATTACTGTAAAAAGTTATAGCGGTGAAAAGTATAAAGCAGGGGAAGCTCCCAATGAGGAAGAATGCTATGCACTTTCTTCAAAGGGAAGAAATCTGGACCAGACCATTGTGATGCCGTCAGATAAAGTGATGGTTCTTGAAAATTCAGGGAATCAGAATTATACAGATCTCAGAGCAGTATTGGAGGAGGACAGCTGCACAAACGATATAGATCTTGTGCTCTCTTCAAAACAACTGAGGGCACAAAGCACAGTGAGTCTTAAAATAAATTTTGCAGATAAGAAGACAGAACCTTGTCTTAACAGGACTGCAATTTTGATAAAAGAAGGCAACGATGTCGTCAAAAGAATTCCGTTTTCCTATGATACAGCCGGATACCGGGATGAACACGACATTTCAGTATCCCAGTGGAGCGGAGAGTATGCTTATTTTTTTGGATTCGGAACAGTAAAGAGCATAGGGACCATTGATTACTGCCAGAGCAAAAAAACATTAAGGGTGACATACAAAAATGCAGGAACAGCCCCTGTACTCAAATTTACTCTTGATCCGAACGGCTATTTCACGTTTTCTAACGGCAAATATGAATATTACGGTTCAAGTTCGGGCAATAAAGTCGGAGGAACCAACACTCTGAATTTAACAGCGAAAAGTAATTTAAAAAGGGACTTTGCGGATGCTGCCACGACAGGCAGCTTTGATATTAAAAATAAGCGCATCGCATTCATGCTGTCAGAACTTCTGATCGTATATAATGATGCGTACGATGCCAATGGAAACCCGGTGCCGGGAGTGACTCTTGACTCTCACGGCGGCTGTATCGAAGGGGGACAGATCTCAACGATACCTCTGTCTTATAATGTATCCCTGAAACCTTTGGGAACAATCAAGACAAAGATGTCTTCCAGCAAGACATCCTCCATCAAAGTTTCATGGAACAAATTAAACGGCGTGTCCGGATACAGGATTTACCGTTCCACAAAGAAAAACTCCGGTTATAAGTACTTAAAACAGCTTTCTTCAAAAACAGCCTCATACACAAATAAGAAACTGAAATCCGGTAAGACTTATTATTATAAAGTGCGGGCGTACAGCGATGTGTTCGGTGACAGATACTACGGATCATACTCTGCGTCGTTAAAATCCGGGACAAGGCCGGCGAAACCGAGAGTTACGGTAAAAAGAAGCGGACGGCGGCTGAAGATTAAATATAAAAAGATTTCCGGGGCCAGCGGATACAGAATTTACATAAGAACCGGGAAAAAAGGAAAGTACAAGAGAGTCAAACAGTATACCAGCGGCAAAAAAGTGTCTTATAAAAGCAAGAAACTGAAGAGAAAAAAGACTTACTACGTAAAGGTGAGAGCTTATAAGACGATCAACGGCAAAAAATATTTTGGAAGCTATTCCAAGGCAAAGAAAGTAAAGATAAAATAAAAACAGGACGGGTGACAACATGAAAATTAAAGTGTGTGAGACAGAAGAACAAGTGCAGACACTGGCGAAATTGGCCTCTGAGATCTGGCACGAATATTTTGTATCTATTATCTCAAAGGAACAGATCGACTATATGGTAGAGAAGTTCCAGAGCTACCAGGCATTAAAAAAGGCGATTGATGAAGAACACTATACCTATTTTCTTGGATATGACGAAGGAAAGTTAGTGGGGTTCTGCGGCGTGAAGCCGGATGGGAACCGTCTGTTTCTGAGTAAACTGTATCTGCACAAGAAGAGCCGCGGAAAAGGGCTTTCCAGCATTTTATTAAGAAAGGCCATAGAGTTTGCAGAGAAGATGGATAAAAAAGCCATTTATCTTACCTGCAACAAATATAATCAGAACAGTCTGGATATTTACAAAGCGAAAGGCTTTGCAGAGGTTGATTCCGTAAAAACTGATATCGGAAACGGATTTATCATGGATGACTACATCCTCCAGCTTGATTTATAAGAAACTAAAGAACTCCTATGCCGATAAAATCAGCATAGGAGTTCTTTTATTTATCATCTTCTTCTGGTGTGTCAGAAGTCTTATCCTCGTTGGAAACGTTGTCCTCGGAAGGAGTCTCTTCCTCAGATGTTTCTTCTTTTGCTTCTTCTTCGTCCGTGATGTGGATGGAGAAGTAATCACGGCTGTCTTCCGCTGAATCCGGGAAAACATCGTCATCGTCAAATGCATCAGGATCCCAGTCATCGAGATTTTCATCCTTTTCCTGATCCTTTAATTCTTTCAGCTTGTCTATGATTGCTTTGATCTGGTCTCTGGCGATATATAAAATTCCGCCGATGGAGATGATGGCAGTCACAACTTTCAGAAATTTTTTCAATTTTTTACCCATAGTGTCGTGCTCCTTTCTCATTTCTGGTATAATCATTGTAATATGAAAAATTGGAAAAAGCAACGCAATGCTTGACAAAATAAAGTTTCGTGATAAAATCTAGATAAGAAATATGATTTCACTTCAGGAAGGAGAATCAGATGAGCGATTTAAAATGGGGTATTTTAGGATGCGGGGTTATAGCCAACGAAATGGCGCAGGCATTTGAAAAAATGGGAAGAAAGGTCTATGGGGTCAGCAGCCGGACACAGACTAAGACAGAAGCATTTGCGGAAAAATACGGCGTCGAAAATGTCTACGGATCATATGAAGAAATGCTTAAGGATGAAAACATTGATGTGATCTATATTGCAACTCCACACAGCCAGCACTATGAGAATATGAAAAAAGCGATTGGGGCCGGGAAACATATTTTATGTGAGAAAGCGATCACAGTCAATGACCATCAGCTGGAAGAGATCGTTTCCCTGGCGGAAGAGAAGAATCTGACAGTAAGGGAAGCCATGACCATCAGCCATATGCCGCTGTTTAAAGAGCTGAAGGACAGAATTGACAAAGGAGACATTGGAACCGTAAAGATGGTGCAGGTAAACTTCGGAAGCAACAAAGGATATGATTCTACGAACCGATTTTTTGCACTGGAAGCAGCCGGAGGAGCACTTCTCGATATCGGAGGGTATGCCACGACATTTGCAAGAACGTTTATGGACGAGGCGCCGAATACGATCCTTACCACAGTACAGTATGTAGAGACTGGTGTGGATGAACAGTCCGGTATCATTCTGAAAAACGAGTCTGACCAGATGGCGGTGATCTGCCTTACCATTCGTGCAAAACAGCCGAAGAGGGGTGTTGTCACAGGAGATAAAGGATATATCGAAGTATACGAGTATCCGAGGGCTTCAAAGGCAACGATCACAAATACAGAGACAGGCGTTACAGAAACCATTGAGGCGGGCAGGACAGAAGACGCTTTAGTATATGAGGTAGAAGCCATGGAAGGAACCGTCAGCGGTACGTTTTCCGATAACAATCTGGAGATTTCAAGAGATGTCATGAAAATTCTGAGCAGTGTGAGAACACAGTGGGGAATGAAGTATCCATTTGAATAATGGTTGCCGTTTCCTTTTTCAATTGCTATAATGATAGTATTGTCAAAAGGAGGGGAATCATGATCAGGATATTTAAAACTTATGAGGGATCAAAAGAATTAAGAGAGATTACCGAGATTGAACGCGAATCCTGGGTCATGATGACGGATCCGAACGGAGCAGAACTTCAGATGGTGGCAGAAAAATACCAGATCGATCTGGACGATCTGAGGGCGCCTCTGGATGAGGAAGAACGTTCTCGTCTGGAACATGAAGATAATTATACGATGATACTGGCCAATATCCCGGTGGTACGTGCAGAAGAGGGGAAGCGGCTTTATGAGACGATTCCTCTCGGCATCTTTATCACGGAAAAGGTCGTGTTTACGGTCTGCCTGGAAGAGACCAATATTTTGAAGCAGTTTACGGACGGGCTGGTGCCGAATTTTTATACATATATGAAGACGAGATTTGTATATCAGATTCTTTATAACAATGCGGCTCTGTTTTTGGTTTATCTGAGAATGATCGATAAAAGAGCCAACCAGGTGGAAGAGATTCTGCATGAGACATCCAGGAACAAGGACCTGATCCAGCTTTACGATTTAGAGAAATGTCTTGTGTATTTTACCACTTCCCTGAAGTCAAATGAGGTGGTGCTGGAGAAACTCAGAAAGCATATAGGACTTAAACACTACGAAGAAGACCAGGAACTGCTGGAAGATGTTATTATCGAGAATAAGCAGGCGATGGAGATGACCTATATTTATCATAATATCTTAAGAAGTACCATGTCGCTGTTTGGTTCCATCATCGACAACAATCTAAACCAGGTCATGAAGTTTCTGGCTGCCATCACGATTGTGCTGGAACTGCCGACAATGATCTCAGGGCTTTATGGGATGAACCTGAATCCCGCAGGAATGCCGTTTTCGGGAAGCCCGATGGGGTTCTTCATCGTAAGTGCGTTTTCTGTTGCAGTGTGCGTGATTGCCGTGCTGATTCTAAAGAAGAAGAATCTACTATAATAATTAGGAAACGGTTTCTGTTGTGAATAGTTTTTTGCTTATTAATTCTAAAAATTCGGAGGGAATTATCTTTAGTGGATAATTCCCTCTTAAGATTTTAAGAAAAGGGCAGGTGATAAGAGATATGAACGAAAGAGTTGATAGAAAAGAAAGGATAATATTCTTACTTGGCTTAATACCGGCATTTATACTTTGTTTTCAAGTAACAGGCAATGTCACAAAAAAAACAACTTAATATGCATGTCATTGATATGCAAAGAGGTATTATATGAATTACACCACTGGTTATCTTGTGCTGCGGTGTGATGGTAACTCTTTGTTCTGTATTTCTGTACATTGCCATTTATATAGTGAAACAGGATTCCTGTTTTTCTGTCGAAAAAATTCCACGAATGGAAGACCGAATGTATCATATGATTCTCTTTAGTTCAGCAATGACGATCATAATCTCAATGCGTTTTTCTAATATTGTTGTTGCTGTATTTGAGGAGAGCATTGAACTAAGACTTATATATATAGTTTGCATCTGCACAGTGTATCTTTATATCACTGTTCAATATGGAAACAGAGCTGAATTTTAATGCATCATTCCAAAAGACAGGAGAGATCATAATTGAGACTAAATCAAATAAAGAGATAGAAGATGTTATCTTATGGATTTATTCAGAAGACGGAGATCATAAAATTGCAGAAAAAAAGATTGATACTTATGAGCAGTTCGGATACTATACGATTGATAAATTTGAAAGGACAAATATAAATGAAGAAAAAAGGCAATATAGAATATACTTGATGAATTTGAGAGAAAAATTATCAACGAAAAAGAGTTATTTTGCAGAAGTTATTGTGATAATAGATGGAGAGAGGTATCGTCTGGAAAATGAATTCTTTTTAGAGAAGAATCAAGCTTATTTTAAAGAAAAAAATATGAGTTACAAATACGAGAAATAGTCAGTCCGCAAGTTATGTGAATTATCAAATCCTGTTTTTTGTTATTCTAAGATCAGGAGGTAGTTGTATGGATAATAATTTACAAATGATCGGCCGGGCAGTGGATTATATAGAGGAGCATCTCACCGAGGAAAACTTGAGCCTGGACAGGATTACAGGGGAAATCGGGTATTCCAAATATCATCTGCACAGAATGTTTACGTTTGTTGTGGGCATTCCCATTCACAGGTATATCCTGCGCCGCAGGCTGACGGAGGCGGCACGGATGCTTGTATTTACAGCAAAACCCCTGACAGATATCGCACTGTGCTCTGGCTACGACACCCAGCGTTCTTTTTCAAGGAGCTTTAAATCTATGTTCCGGTGCACACCCAGCTTTTACAGAAAGCGAAATGATTTTCTTCCGCTTCAGATGAAATATGATGTCAGAAACCGAAGGGAGCTGAGGGGAGATAAGATGCTAGATGTAAAAATGGCAGAAGAGGATAAATTATATCTTGTTGGTTATGACGGAAGAACTGAAAAGGGCTTTAAAGTCATCGGAAAGTGCTGGAAGTTACTGCATAAAAATAAAGATAAGATTGGAAACCGGACAGATCAAAGGTTCCTCATAGGAGTAAATGATTATTCTCAATTCAAATTTGAACACACAAGCCCGGTTTTTCATTATATTGCGGCGGCGCAGGTTAGTCTGCCGGAGCGGATCCCCAAGAATATGAAAAGTTTTGAACTGCCTTCCGGCAGGTATGCTGTTTTTACTCTCAGAGGAAAAAACGAGGACAGTCTTGAGCCTGTTGTGGATTATATTTACCGGCAGTGGTTTCCGTATTCGACCTGCAGGCTGAATGAACACAGCCGTTATGATTTTGCCAAATACGGAGAAGAGACTGATGAAAAGGGAGAGAGTGAGATTCAGTTTTGGGTTCCGGTGCTATAAGATATGGGACATTTCTTTGAGTTAGAAATGTCCCTGTGCTGTTTTAATCCAGATAGTGCTTCATATGTTTCAGAGCATTTTTTTCCAGGCGGCTGACCTGAGCCTGTGAAATACTAATCTCATCGGCTACTTCTGTCTGGGTCTTGCCGTCAAAAAAGCGAAGCCTTATAATGTTATATTCCCTTTCAGGAAGATGTTCCATAGCATCTTTTAATGCGATAGATTCAACCCACAATTCTTCTTTGTTTTTTTTATCTTTTACCTGATCCATCAAAAACAGAGTATCTCCGCCGTCCTGATAGACTGGTTCGTAGAGTGAAAGAGGTGTTGCGATGGCATCCAGGGCAAATAAGACATCCTCTTTTTTCATCTCAATCTCTTCTGCGATGGCCTCGATGGTCGGTTCTTTGTTGAATTTTTTGGTCAGAGCCTCCTTTGCTGTGATGGCTTTGTAGGCAATATCCCTGAGTGAACGGCTGACTCTCATGGAATTATTATCCCGCAGGTAACGCCGTACTTCTCCGATGATCATCGGAACCGCATAGGTAGAAAATTTAACGTTCAGGGAGCGGTCAAAATTGTCGATGGCTTTCATAAGCCCGATACATCCAACTTGAAACAGGTCGTCGGCATTCTCATTGCTGCCGGAAAAACGTTGAATGACACTTAAAACTAACCTTAAATTGCCCTTGATGTATTGTTCCCTTGCTTCCTGGTCACCCTGTTCGATCCTTATGAACAGTTCTTCTTTTTCTTCATTGGTGAGTAAAGGAAGAGAAGCAGTATTGACTCCGCAGATTTCAACTTTATTAAGTGCCATGATAATTCCTCCATTTGTAAATTGTTCTTGCGAACGATATATTAAAATCATTCACCAATCAAAATGGATTTATACGATGAAAAAATTGCCAGACCGTTTGACACCCATATTTACCAATGATATTATGAGTAAGAAGAAAATATAGAAATGAGGAATCATATCATGAAAAAATTACTGCTAATTTGTATGATGATATGTCTTGTTTTTTGTTTGGGGGGCTGTAATTTTCCCTGGGACAAGGAAAAGACAGGAGATAAAAATGTCAGGAAAGAAAACATAACAGCATCAGAAGTCAAAGATTCCATGAAGGGAAAACAGCTGATCATCGGCGTGTCCGACGGTATGGCGCCGTTTTCTGTCAGAGATGAAAAAACCAAGGAGATGAAAGGTTTTGACATCGATCTGATCAAGGGGATCAGTGAGTATCTGGGCTTTGAGTACAAGCTTCGCGTCGCTCCGATGAGGGAGCTTACGGACCTGCTCAGGGAGAAGAAGATCGACCTTGCTATCTCCGGTATCTGTATTACGGACAGCCGCCAAAAGGAGTTTCAGTTTTCGGATGTCTATTTTGAAAATACATTAAAAGTTATGGTCAATACAGATAAAAACATAACAGACAGAAAAGAACTGGAAGGAAAAACTATAGGGGTAGAGGAGGGAACCTCCAACGCAGAATATGCACAGACCAACCTTTCTGAGGAGAATAAGATTAAGGTTTATCCATCTATGGACAAGGTATTCAAAGATCTTGAAAAAGGAAAGATCGATGCTACGGTTTATGATGCAACAGGCGTTGATTATTTCATGGCAAATTATAAAGGGGACAAAATCTCTGCTCTAGATGAAAAGCTTAACTCAGCAGAGAGCAACTATGGGATCATGTTCCGAAAGAAAGATCCTTCCGTCGGAAAGTTTAATGTAACGCTTCAGGTATTGAATACAGAGGGCACCTACCAGACCATTAAGAACGAGTGGATTGGATCGGAAGACGAAGATTAAGAGGGGAATTCATGAATATTGTTTCAATTGTATTTGGACAGATCGTCATGATGTTTTGTATGATGGCTGTGGGGGCAGCCGCCTATAAGGCGGGCCTCATAACCGAACGGGGAAGCACAGATCTTTCCAATATCACCCTTTACTTAGTCATTCCATTTGTAGTGCTCACTTCTTTTCAGATTGAGTTTGATGCAGACATATTCCATGGAATTCTGGTTACCTTTATTTTAGGAATTGCGGTACATGCGGCAGCGATCGTTTTGTCCTTTCTGCTGATCCGCGGAAAGGATAATGACCGGACAGTTCTGGAACGGTTCAGCATTGTGTACCCGAACTGCGGTTTTATGGGGATACCTCTGGCCCAGGCGGTGCTGGGTCCGAAGGGGGTTATATACATAACAGCGTTTATTGCCGCACAGAATCTGTTTATCTGGTCTCACGGAGCTGCCAGCATGCAGGGGACATTTAACCGGGGATCAGTCAAAGAAATATTCAAAGCACCTGTTATGATTGCAACATTCGCAGGACTTTTCTGTTACCTGTTTCAGATTAAATTTCCTGTTCTGATCTACAATCCGCTGAAAGCCATCGCTGATATGAATACACCCCTGGCGATGATCATATCCGGAACTGCCATTGCGCAGACAAATCTTTTGAAGACACTGACAAGACCGAGGATTTATGTCATGACGGCACTGAGGCTTCTTCTTATGCCAATGGTCATGTTTTTGATCCTTCTCGTCGTGCCGGTATCCAAGGATCTTAAAATATTGTCGCTGCTTGCTTCATCTGCATCGACTGCGGCGATCACGACCATGTTTGCGGTGAAGTTTAAGAAGGATGTGGGCTACGCGGCAGAATTATTTGCAGTTTCCACGATTGCAGCGGTTGCCACGCTGCCGCTCATGATCTCTCTCGGAGAAAAATTTTTCTTATAATAAGACAGAAAATCCCATGGTTCTTTCCGCGGAAAGAACCATGGGATTTTTGTATTTCACATAAAATTCAGCTGTTTTGGATTCTCAGAAAATGATACAGCCAGCCGGCCTCTTCATCGGTGAGATGAGGAGAGAGACTGTCGAAGACAAGCTGGTGATAGGCATAGAGGAGACGGATTTCTTTATCATTGAGAAGCGCCTCATCGACACCGTCCATATCAATAGGCACCAACGTCAGGTGCTCGAATTCTAAAAAGCTGCCGTATTCATTCTGCCGCTGTTTTTTGCACAGGAGCATGTTTTCTGTACGGATGCCATATTTTCCTGGTATATACACTCCAGGTTCGTCGGTTGTGACCATACCGGGCATCAGGACAGCATCCAGCTGATTGTCTCTGACCTGCCAGCGAAAGGCGTTGGGGCCTTCGTGGACTCCGAGAAAATGTCCGACGCCGTGTCCGGTTCCGCACCGGTAGTCGATTCCTTCTTCCCAGAGCGGGCCTCTGGCCAGAATGTCCAGGCTGCTTCCCCGGCATCCAAGAAGAAATTTAGCATCGGAGAGGGAAAGCATACTTTTTAATACAAGGGTAAAGTGCCGTCTTTCTTCTTCGGAGATATCACCTAAGATAAAAGTTCGGGTGACATCCGTCGTCCCGGTCAGATACTGGCCGCCCGAGTCGATCAGAAGCAGTCCTTCCGGTTTCAGGCAGACATCGGACTGTTCGGTGGAACAGTAGTGCATCATAGCCGCGTGATCTTTATAGGCACAGATGGTATCAAAGCTCGGGCCCTGATACAGAGGCTGTTTTCTGCGCTCCTCTTCCAGACGGTCCTGGACAGAACGCTCCGTCATAGGAACGGAACCGATGTTCTGCTTCAGCCAGAACATGAACTTTGTCATGGCAATGCCGTCAGATAAGTGACATTCTTTAAGCCCGCTGATCTGTGTCTCGTTTTTCACCGCTTTCATGCCGGAAGAAGGATTCTCACCAAAAATAATCTGGTTTTTTTCGAGCTCCTGGCAGAGTTTGTAGTTTACGGTATCGGGATCTATCAGTACGCTTCCCTTCTGTTTTGCCAAGAAAGAATCAATCTGTCCATAGGGCAGAATCGTTATTTTATCCTGTTCGAGACGGCGACTGACTTCTTCCGAAAGACAGGTTTCCCTCACAAACAGGCAGCAGTTTTCCTGTGTGATCCATGCATAGCTGTAAAACAGAGGCGTGCAGGGCATGTCATTGCCGCGCAGATTGAAGATCCATGCGATATCCGGCAGAGAGGCGATAAAATGAGCCTCTGCGGAAACTGTCTCCATGCAGCTGCGGATTCTTTTGAGCTTCGACGGCACAGATTCCCCGGCGTAAATATCTTCATGGATAAAAATCGGGGATGCTGCGGCAGCCGGACGGCCAGTCCAGAGATCCTCTGCGAGAGTATGATCTGTCTCAAGGACTGCTTTTTTTGAAGCAGCCAGCCTGGCCAGCTTTTTTCCATAAGAGGTATTGATCATACGGCCGTTTAAGCCGAGGACATCTCCTTCACTGAGATGCTCTGTGAGATATTCAAGGATCGTCGGAACGCCGGCAACACCCATCTTCATCAGCTTCATCTGCTCAGAATCGATCTGTGCTTCGGCCTGGGTAAAATATCTCCCGTCCGTCCAGAGCCGGCTTTCGGTCTGTTCTGCCAGGACTGCTCCGGATGATCCGGTGAATCCGGAGATGAACTGGCGGCACTTATAGTGAGCGTCCACGTATTCGGACTGGTGGGGATCTTCACTGGGAATCAAGTAATACGCAATGTTTTTTTCAATCATAGATTTTTGGAGCTTTGTCAGTGGTGTAGTCATAATTCAGAGCCTCCTTTTATTGTTGTGATTTTTATTATAACACGATATAATGAAAAATAGAATTTTAGAATATGTGCAGAAATTTTGCAGCTGAATGAGGAGGACATCAAAGATGAAAAACATGCTAGTGGCACAGTCAGGAGGACCGTCGGCGGCGATCAATGCAACCATCACCGGCGTGATCGACGCAGGACTTGCGAGCAGCCGGGTAGAACATGTATACGGTGCGCTGAATGGGATCAAAGGAGTATTAAACGAAAATTTTGTAATGCTGGATGACATATGCAGAAGCCCCGAGACAAGGGATCTGCTGGCCGTGACACCTGCAGCAGCGCTGGGGTCCTGCCGCTGGAAACTGAAAAATCCGGAAGAAGACAAGAGAGAGTTTGAGGAGATCATCCGGATCCTGAGAAAAAATAATATCGGATATTTTATTTATACCGGCGGAAACGATTCTATGGATACTGTCTATAAGCTTTCCGTATACTGCCGGGAACACGGAGTGGATGATATCAAGATCATGGGAGCTCCGAAGACCATCGACAACGATCTCGGAGAGACAGACCATTGTCCGGGATTTGGCTCTGCGGCCAAATTTATTGCCACCGCTTTTACAGAGATTGCGTGCGACTGTTATGTCTATGATATTCCGTCCGTGACGGTTGTGGAAGTCATGGGACGGAATGCGGGATGGCTGACGGCCAGTGCGGCCCTTGCAAGAAATGAAGCGAGACATGTGCCCCAGCTGATCTACCTGTGTGAGAGAGCATTTGATACGGAGCGTTTTGTGGAGGATGTAAAGGAAGCGCTGGAGCGGGAGAATAACATTATCATCGCGGTCAGCGAAGGATTAAAGGACGCCCGGGGAAATTACGTTGGAGAAGAAATGAAGTCCGGGAAAGAAGATGCTTTCGGACATAAATACCTGTCGGGCATTGGAAAATACCTGGAACAGGTGATCACGGACAAGATCAGCTGCAAGGTCCGCTCTGTGGAACTCAATATTCTTCAGCGCTGCGCCGGATATATGCTGAGTGAAACCGACATCATCGAATCCAGAAATCTGGGGGCCTTTGCCGCTGTCAGCGCCATCCGGGGTGAGAGCGGTAAAATGTCCGCTTTAAAACGGATGCCGGGAGATAACTATCAGGTTGAGATCGTACTGGCTGATCTGTCCAAGATTGCAAATGTTGAAAAGACAGTGCCTCTTGAGTGGATCACAGAAAACGGACATGATATCACGCAGGAGATGGTGGACTATTTAAGGCCTTTGATTCAGGGGGAAGTGCGGATTCCGTATAAAGACGGGGTTCCGGAACATTTTATTCTTTAAATCATTCAAATAAAAAAGAGGAACTTTTCTGTACCAATCCGGAAAAGTTCCTCTTTACGTTTCTGTTATTTATGGTTTTTCATAATATATTGGTTTAGCTCGGCTCCGATGAACAGGATCATCATACAGAAATACAGCCAGAACAGGGTAAGCAGAATACCGGTAAGACCCCCGTACATAATGCTGAAAAATTTAAAGTTATCAAAATAGATAGAAAACAGTGAGGACAAAATGATCCATCCTGCAGAGCTGAATATCACTCCCGGCATCACTTGTCTGGCTTTAAAATGTTCGCTTGGAAGAAAACGGTACATGATAAAAAATACAAGGAAAAATATAAAAAATGCAATGCCGAAACGGATCAGCAAAAATACAATATGCTGGTTGGACAGAAACGGATAAAACTGATACAGCTGGTTCAGCAGTGTGTTTCCGAATAAGAGCACAATGATTCCGATCAGGACCGCTACCGCGATAAACGCAATATACATAGTGGAGATAAACCGGAGCACAAAATAATTCCGTTTTTCCGGGATCTCGTGGATCGTGTTCAGTCCGGTCATCATGGAAAGGATTCCTTTTGATGCGGACCACAGCAGGGTGATGATCGTGAATGACATGTAGGTTGTCGTGATTTTTCCATATAAAGAGTTGATGACGGCAACCAGGCTGACACTGTACTGTTCCGGCAAATAGTAGTTCACAAGGCCGATCAGGTCCTTCGGCGTCACGGGAACAAAACGCATCAGGCTCAGCACAACGATCAAGAACGGGAAAAAAGAAAGCACCGTAAAGAATGCTGCCTGAGCGGAAAAGGCAGTGATATGATCCTTCTGAGCTTTCGCGATCACCGAATTCAGAAGGGCGATTAACTTTAACATATAAATACCTCTCAGATCATATTAATATAGCAAAATTTTATTTTATACAAATAGTT
The DNA here is from genome assembly GCF_000432215.1 of Anaerostipes sp. CAG:276. Lineage (NCBI taxonomy): Bacteria > Bacillati > Bacillota > Clostridia > Lachnospirales > Lachnospiraceae > Anaerostipes > Anaerostipes sp. CAG:276. Next base: position 58,201 of record NZ_FR889180.1, on the reverse strand, counting down.
TATATATTCTATCATAAGCATTTGAAATACTCAAGAAAAAGCTGGATACCACAGGAATACCGGGACAGCAGGAGAGAAAGATTTGTTTTATCATAGAATAAATCTTAAAAATTTATAAACAAATTATAAAGAAAGTGGTTGACATAGCGGGTACACTTTGATAAAATTGGAAATAAGTTAAGGGAATAAGAAAGAAGGATTGTTACTGGTAATGCAGGCTAAACCAACTTATGGGATTTATACAGATAGATTTCGATAGGTGTGGTTTATTTTTTTTCTTAACTTAATATTTTACAATACGGAGTGGAACTGTGCAAATTACAAGAATTATAAATAATAATATTGTAATTTCAGAAGATAACAGCCATCGTGAAGTGGTACTAATGGGAAGAGGCTTGGGCTTTCAGAGACATCCCGGAGATGTGATCGACTCAGACAAAGTCGAAAAGACTTACATAATGAAAGACCATGGAATGACACATCGCTTTCAGCAGATGGTAGCAGACATCCCCATAGAACGATTGGAAATATGTAATGAAATTATTCAATATGCAAAAGATACTTTGCAAAAGAATATCAATGACAATATTTATATTTCTCTCACAGACCATATTAATTTTGCCATTGAACGGGTAGAGATGGGTGTTCCCTTCCAGAATCCATTTTTATGGGAAATCAAGAAATTCTACTATCAGGAATATCTGATCGGGCAGGCCGCCATCCGTATGATTGAGCGGAAGTTAAAGGTTACTCTGCCTCAGGACGAAGCGGCGTTTATCGCACTGCATATTGTCAATGCAGAACTGGATCTGGATATGACGGAGATGGTTTCCATGACGAAGCTCACACAGCATATTTTAAAGATCGTAGACGAGTGTTTTCCTGATCAGATGGATAAAGAATCTGTTTTTTACGAAAGATTTATCACCCACTTGAAATTTTTTGCACAGAGGATTTTTACGGGCAATGAAGTGGAGAGTGACGACACAGAGTTCCAGGAGATTATCCGGAACAAGTATCAGGAATGTCTGGACTGTGTGGAAAAGATCAGAATTTATATAAAAAATACATGTAACCATGATATAACCGATGAGGAGATGATGTACCTCACCGTCCATATCAAAAGGGTAATTACAAGATAAAAGTTCATATTGATTTAGAATAAGGATTGTTACTGGTAATGCAGGCTAAACCTGATTCAAACCGAAGGATTTTTGAATCCATATGTTTCGCAAAATTTGTTGAGCTGTGTGGATTGAAAAAATCCGGTGTTTGAGTCGGGTTTTTTTATTTCTTTCGTGTTTTACGGAAATCACCCCCAGCGGGGGATTTTATAAATAGGGACCTGAATTCTTGGTTAATATAAAAGAATAAAGATTCCGAAAGATAACTAGAAAAGGAGGAATGTTTAAATGGTAGGAATTATTCTTGCTACGCATGGCGGATTTGCGGATGGTATTATGCAGTCCGGATCCATGATCTTCGGTGACCAGCCCGATGTGGCAGCAGTTACACTGCAGCCGAGCGAAGGGCCAAACGACATCAAAAAGAAGATGGAAGATGCAATCGCTTCTTTTGAAAGTCAGGATGAAGTGTTATTCTTAGTCGATCTTTGGGGAGGAACTCCATTCAATCAGGCAAACGGCCTCGTATCAGGCCATGAAGACAAATGGGCGATTGTAGCCGGCTTAAACTTGCCGATGCTGATCGATGCCTATGGTTCACGAATGACGATGGAGACAGCTCACGAAGTTGCAGTTCAGATCGCAGGAAGCGGTAAAGAAGGGGTGCGCATCTATCCGGAGTCTCTGGAACCGAAGGAGGAACCGGCAGCCGGACAGCAGGCAGAAGCGCTGCCTCAGGGGGCAATCCCGGAAGGAACCGTATTAGGGGACGGACACATCAAATTTGTGCTTGCCCGCATTGATTCCCGTCTGCTTCACGGCCAGGTGGCAACTGCATGGACGAAGACAACACAGCCGAACAGGATCATAGTCGTATCCGATTCAGTGGCTCATGACGATCTGCGTAAAAAACTGATTCAGGAGGCAGCGCCTCCGGGAGTACGCGCAAATGTTGTTCCTGTGGACAAAATGATCGAGGTCTCAAAAGACCCGCGTTTTGGAAACACAAAAGCACTGCTGCTTTTTGAGACACCTCAGGATGCTCTCCGCGCCATCGAAGGCGGAGTGGACATCAAGGAGCTCAACATCGGTTCCATGGCTCATTCTGTAGGAAAAGTAGCCGTGAGCAAAGTTGTATCTCTCGGAAAAGAAGACCTCAAGACGTTTGCAAAATTAAAGGAACATGGAATCGGCTTTGATGTCCGCAAGGTGCCGAGCGATTCTAAAGAAAACATGGATGAGATCATTAAAAAAGCAGAAGCCGAGTTATCTTAGGCTTCACACATTCAGAAAATAGAGGAGGAATTATAATGTCAGCAATTTCAATCGTATTAGTTATTATAGTTGCCTTTCTAGCTGGTATGGAGGGAGTATTGGATGAATTCCAGTTCCATCAGCCGCTGGTTGCGTGTACATTAATTGGACTTGTGACCGGTCAGTTAGAAGCAGGTATTATTTTGGGCGGTACATTACAGATGATCGCTTTGGGATGGGCAAACATCGGTGCCGCTGTTGCACCGGATGCCGCGTTAGCTTCTGTAGCTTCCGCTATCATCTTAGTCCTTGGAGGACAGGGCACCGCTGGTGTCAGCACTGCCATCGCAGTTGCGATTCCTTTGGCAGTTGCAGGTTTATTCTTAACAATGGTTGTACGTACACTTTCTGTGGCATGTGTTCACCGTATGGACGCAGCTGCTGAAAAAGCAAATTTCAAAGGTGTTGAAATTTGGCACATCATCGCGATTGCTATGCAGGGACTCCGTATTGCAATTCCGGCAGGAGCGCTTCTGTTCATTCCTGCGACAACTGTGCAGAATTTCCTTACATCTATGCCGGCATGGCTGACAGATGGTATGGCAATCGGCGGTGGAATGGTTGTAGCCGTTGGTTATGCGATGGTTATCAACATGATGGCAACAAAAGAAGTTTGGCCGTTCTTTGCAATCGGTTTCTGTGTTGCTGCACTTTCAGATCTGACATTGATCGCATTGGGAGCTATCGGTGTATCTCTGGCATTGATTTACCTTACACTGTCTGAGAGCGGCGGTTCTTCTAACGGCGGAGGAAGCAATACAGGTGATCCGCTCGGCGATATTCTGAATAATTATTAATTGAAGGAGGTATGAAAAATGGCAGAAAAAATTACATTAAGTAAGAAGGAACGATTGTCCGTTGCATTGCGCTCTACCTTCCTTCAGGGTTCTTGGAACTATGAACGTATGCAGAATGGTGGCTGGGCATTTTCAATTATCCCGGCAATCAAAAAGTTGTATAAGACAGAAGAAGAACGCTCAGCGGCGTTAAAACGTCACTTGGAATTCTTTAACACGCATCCGTATGTTGCTTCTCCGGTTATCGGTGTTACACTGGCGCTGGAAGAAGAACGTGCAAACGGAGCAGAGGTCGATGACGCAGCGATCCAGGGTGTTAAAGTCGGTATGATGGGGCCTCTGGCCGGTGTCGGAGATCCGGTATTCTGGTTCACCGTTCGTCCGATCCTTGGAGCTCTCGGAGCATCTCTTGCGATGACAGGAAACATCATGGGACCAATCTTATTCTTCGTACTGTGGAATGTGATCCGTTGGGGATTCATGTGGTACACACAGGAATTCGGATACAAAGCCGGCGCAAAGATCACAGAGGACCTTTCCGGAGGACTGCTGCAGAAAGTCACGAAGGGTGCGTCCATTCTCGGTATGTTTATCCTCGGTTCGCTGGTTCAGCGGTGGGTATCCATCAGTTTCCAGCCCGTTGTATCAAAGGTATCTCTGAGTGACGGAGCCTACATTGACTGGGGAAAACTTCCTGAGGGAGCAAAGGGAATCCAGCAGGCATTTGAGCAGTATGCATCAGGCCTGTCACTGACCCCGACCAAGATCACAACTTTACAGAACAACCTGGATTCTTTGATTCCTGGATTAGTTCCATTATTATTAACATTATTCTGTATGTGGCTGCTGAAAAAGAATGTTTCACCAATCATTATTATCATCGCATTATTCTTAGTTGGTATTGGCGGACACCTTATCGGATTGTTATAAGCTAATGAAAAAAGTTCGGAGCAATCCGAACTTTTTTTATTCTTTGAGGAGCCTGAGAAATAAAGCAGGTCTGCCTGCTTTGTTTACTGAACCATATCGTGATATAATGTTTTAGATACTGTTTAAGAATAAATTAGAAATGGAGAGTTGTTATGGCTCAGTCAATAAACACAAAAGTAGATTTGGTAATCAGCGGAACTTCTTATCACGGCCTGAACAGTTATGGAAAGATCATGATCGGCGATAAAGGATTTGAATTTTACAATGACCGGAATGTAAATGATTATATTCAGATTCCATGGAAAGAAGTTGATTACGTGATTGCCTCAGTCATGTTTAAGGGAAAACACATTCCGCGCTATGCGATCCAGACAAAAGAAAACGGAACTTATTCTTTTGCCTCAAAAGAGCCGAAGAAAGTACTGCGTGCGGTCAGCAGGTATGTTGCACCTGACCATATGGTCCGCTCTTTAAGCTTTTTTGGAGTGATCAAAAAGAAGTTAAAAGCCAAGTTTAACAAATAAGTCTTAGGAGGGATAAGATTATGGGACATATTCTAAAAATTAAACCGGTGTTTAAAGAGATGATCTGGGGCGGACATAAACTCAGAGATGTGTACGGATACGATATCCCCAGCGATCACACGGGAGAATGCTGGGCAATCTCTGCCCATAAAAACGGGGACTGTACCATTGAAAACAGTGAATTTGCGGGAAAGACCTTATCCTGGCTGTTTGAAAATCACAGAGAATTGTTCGGCAATATCGAAGGAAATGAATTCCCGCTGCTGGTGAAGATCATCGACGCAAAAGATGACTTGTCAGTTCAGGTACATCCGAATGACGAATATGCAAAGGACCACGAGGACTCTCTGGGAAAAACGGAATGCTGGTATGTGCTTCAGGCAGACGAGGGTACGAAGATGGTCATGGGTCATCATGCCAAGACCAAAGAGGAATTTGTGAAAGCGATCGAAGAAGATGATTATGAGAACCTTTTAAATTCCTTTGAGATTCAGGAGGGAGATTTCTTCTACATTCCATCAGGAACTCTGCATGCTATCTGCAGCGGGTCACTGATCTACGAGGCTCAGCAGTCTTCCGACATTACCTACCGTGTTTATGATTATCACCGGAAAGATAAGGATGGAAATGAAAGACAGCTGCACGTACAGCAGTCCATTGATGTTACCAATGTACCTGCGCAGATCAGCGGCAATAAATCTTTCGATGAGATTTTGCTGGAAAACGGAACAAAAGTACGATATGTGGAAAGTGATTTCTTTAAAGTAGACTGTTACCGAATAAACGGAAAAAATACGGTAGAAAACTGTGTGCCGTTCCAAATGGTGAGTGTGATTGAAGGAAAAGGAACCATTGGAGGGAATGATGTCATAAAAGGTGATCATTTTCTTATTTGTTCAGATCAAAAAGAAACGATATTCGATGGAACGATGGATGTTATGATAGCAGCTCTGTAAATGGCTTAAGCTGCAGGTAAGTTCAGATATGTCTTTGATATGAGGTTTTTAGGAGGGAGAATATGAAAGACAAGTTATTCGGTGTTTTGCAGCGTGTGGGACGTTCCTTCATGCTTCCGATCGCAATTCTGCCTGTGGCCGGGCTGCTGCTGGGGATCGGACAATCTCTGACAAATGAAACCATGCTGAGCGCCTATGGACTGCTTGGAGTCATGGGGCCGGATACGATTCCGTATGCGGTCCTGAAAGTATGCGGTGACTGTGGGAATGCCGTTTTCGGAAACTTACCGCTGATTTTTGCCATTGGTGTTGCGGTTGGGATGGCAAGGGCTGAAAAGGAGGTTGCGGCACTGGCCGGTGCTATTGCATTTTTTATTATGCATACGGCGATATCGGCTATGATCTCGATCAACGGCGGAGCGG
>NZ_FR889180.1:0-52098 GCF_000432215.1 Anaerostipes sp. CAG:276 | reverse complement strand
GCGTGAGGGTGCAACGACTTCTGTTCTGGGGATCACCTCTCTTCAGATGGGAGTTTTCGGAGGAATTATTGTGGGTCTTGGCGTAGCGGCGCTGCATAACAAATTTTATAAGATCAGGCTTCCGGAAGCCTTGTCTTTTTTTGGCGGAACAAGATTTGTGCCGGTAATCAGTACGGTTGTATTCGTATTTGTCGGGATCATTATGTATTTTATCTGGCCGCCGATCCAGGATGTCATGTATGCGGCAGGGGGACTTGTGAGTGCATCGGGTTATTTCGGCACCTTTATCTATGGCGTTATGGAGCGTGCGCTCATTCCGTTTGGACTGCACCATGTATTTTATCTGCCCTTCTGGCAGACTTCTCTTGGAGGAACGATGGAAATCGGAGGAAGGATGATCGACGGTGCTCAAAATATCTTCTTCGCACAGCTGGCCGATCCGGGGACAACCCATTTTGCGGTTTCCGCCACAAGATTTATGACAGGTAAGTTTCCTCTGATGATCTTTGGCCTGCCTGGAGCTGCATTTGCTATGTACAGGTGTGCGGAACCGGAAAAGAGGAAAGCCGTGGGCGGCCTTCTGATATCCGCAGCCCTCACATCTATGCTGACAGGGATTACGGAGCCTTTGGAATTTACTTTTTTATTTGTGGCACCTGGACTGTATGTGATTCACTGCGTGTTTGCAGGAGCGGCTTATATGCTGATGCATATCCTGAATGTCTGTGTCGGCCTGACATTTTCGGGCGGCATTATTGATATGTTCTTGTTTGGAGTTCTGCAGGGACAGGCAAAAACAAACTGGCTGATGTTTATTCCGGTAGGCCTCATATATTTCACTGTATACTACTTTATGTTCAGTTTTTTGATCAGGAAGCTGGATTTAAAAACCCCTGGACGTGAAAAGGAAGACAAGGAAATAAAACTATACACTAGAGCCGACATGGCTGCAGAACATCAGAAAGAAGGAGAAGAAACCGACGGTTCTGATCTATCAGCGCTCATTGCCGCGGGGCTGGGAGGGAAGGAAAACATCAAAGACGTGGACTGCTGTGTGACACGGCTAAGATGTACCATTGCCGACCCTTCAAAAGTGAATGACAGGATGCTGCAAAAAAGCGGATCACGGGGCATTGTAAAAAAAGGAGACGGGGTTCAGATTATCTATGGGCCGATGGTCACTGTTATAAAATCAAATCTGGAAGATTATCTGGCCAGCAGCTTGTCGGACAGGGCAGCAGAAGCACCGAGAGCCCCTGTGGCAGAAGAGATGCCGGAGGTGGCAGCGGAAACTGTCTGTATGCCGGTCAATGGAGAAGCAGTAGAACTGGATGAAGTGGAAGATGAGGTCTTTGCAGAAGGGATGCTCGGACAGGGGTTTGCCGTAAGACCTTCTGACGGAAATGTGATTTCACCTGTGGACGGTACAGTCACTACGGTATTTAACACGAAGCACGCTATATGCATCACGTCTGGGGGCGGGGCTGAGGTCCTGGTTCATATGGGAATTGATACAGTCAAACTTGCCGGGAAATATTATCATGTGAAGGTGGAGTCAGGCATGAAAGTGAGAAAAGGGGACCGGATCGCTGAGTTTGATCTTGAAAAGATCAAGCAGGAGGGCTTTTTTGTCACAACACCTGTGGTGGTGAGCAATAGTGAAGAGTATACAAGCATTACCATAGAGAACACCGGGGAATTGGACGCCGGAACAAAAGTGCTTACATTAAAAAAATAGGAATAAGTGAAAAAGATCTTCCAACGGATGGCCGCAAGAAGATCTTTTGTCTGGATCGTTCTTTATCACAAAGTCATCAAGTGCCATAAATATATAATATATTGAGGGAGATATGGATCATGGATCCTGCAAAAGCTGGATCATTATATTCGTTGCTGTATTTACGGTATTGATCTCAGACTCTACTGAACGGGATGCGATGTGGGCAGTTTGGATAAAGTGATCCATCTTGATCAGCTCATCGACCCACGGTTCCCTATGGGGAGGTTCTGTGGTGAAGACGTCGGATGCACAGGCGTAGATCTCCTTGTTTTTTAAAGCTTTGTAAAGAGCGTATTCGTTTACAATTCCGCCCCGGGCTGCATTTATTAAGACAGCCGTGTCCTTCATCATTTTAAACTCTTTGGTTGAGATCATGTCTTTTGTATTTTCAGTAAGCGGCACGTGGATGGATATAAAATCACATTCTTTCAGGATATGATTCACAGATGTTTGCTTTGCGTTGTATTCAGCCAGTACATCTTGGGCAGCATCAAACATATCATAGATCAGAACTTCCATTCCGATCCCGTTTGCTATTCTCGCGACATGTTTTCCGATATTACCAAACCCGATAATACCAATTTTCTTATGAAAGAGTTCCAGTCCTGTTGGTTTGTCCCAGCCGTGACTTTTGACATTCATAGCATTGCTCACAATATGCCTTGCCGCTGCAAACATCATTCCGATGGTGAGTTCGGCGACTGCATTGGAATTCGTTCCAATGCAGCGGCCGACTTTAATCCCTAGTTCTTCACAGACAGAAAGATCAATATTATCGGTCCCAACCCCGAATTTCACAATGGCTTTTAGGTGCCTGCATTTCCGGAGGAGCTCTTCATTCAGTTCGTCAACGCCCGCGATGATCCCGGACGCCCGCTTTGCTTTTTCTGCAAACACGTCTTTTGGAAGTGGTCTGCCTGTATGATTGACGTCCATTTCATAGCCAAGTACTTCTAAACGTTTTCCTGCTTTACTGCCGTATTTTGCGTATCCTCTCGGTGTTACTAGAATCGTTTTCATATGCTCATCCTTTTCTTACGTCTGTTACAATATCACGCAGCTTTTTTGCGTTTGCCGCAATTTCCTCTGTGGAACCTTTGGTAAGTAATCCGCCCAGGCCAACGCAGTCAGCTCCGCTGTCAAACCACTCTGCAAGGTTGTCGAAGTCAACTCCGCCTGATGCCATGACCGGCACCTGGGGGCATGGGACTTTTACCACTTTAGCTAAGCTGGGGCCGTAGTAATTGGAGATTGGAAATGCCTTTATAAAGGATGCGCCTGCCTTTAATGCCGTCAACATTTCCGTATAAGAAGTACATCCCGGTGCATATGGAATCTGGTATAAGTTGCAAATTTGCGCGACACCGTCGTCATAACAAGGGGCAATGATAAATTGTGCCCCGCTCATAATTGCAAGGCGGGCCGTTGTTCCGTCCAGGACGGTGCCTGCGCCGACCAGAAGATCCTCCTTATATTTCTTTTTTAAAGCAGAGATCACTTCTCCGGCGTTGTTGTTGGTATAGCTGATTTCAAGAACATTGACTCCGCCATCCAGGCATCCCTGAGCGATCTCATAACCACGTTCCACAGTATCCACCCGGACGATTGCCATTAAGCCGGTTTTTTTGATTCCTAAAATAATTTCTTCCTTTTTCATTTTTATCTCTTCTTTCTTTTATAAGTTATAAGTCTCTGGATGTAATAAATTTCATTTTGTCTAATTTAGCCTTTTTGAAACTATCTTCAAGATGCGTACCGCCTGTGTAGTTATCAATAAAATAACCCTCGACCAAGACAGGATGAACGTATACCTCTGCCTTCTTTTCTTTCATAAGCTGGGGATTCCTGCTCTTGCGGTTTTTATCAAAGGTGGCCACACTGCTGGAATAGTCTGTATGACGAAGGTGCAGCTGATTCATTTTTTTCTTCCACTGGGTGCCGTAGAAATGCCGCCATTTACTCCCGTTAAAAAAACTGTTTCCAATGTAACGGACAGATTCAAATTTGTATTTTTTTAACAAGGGTATCAATCCGTAAAGAACCGGAATATCATAAAATGCACAGTGGTGGGAGTCTATATTCATTAGAGAAAAACCTCCGCTTAAATACTTTTGGATCTGTGCTTCTATTTCCTCTGCGATGACATCTGCGTACATTGGTGTAACCCGGTGCAGAAAATCGGGGTGATAATCAAACAGATCTGATCTGGCATATTGTTTCAGCTTTTTAATCCCGGAGGTTAACGGTGTCCCGTCGAACAGATTGATATGTAAGCCGACCTTGTGCTTAAAGTTATTTTTTTCTGCCAGGGACACTGCCTCATCAAAATAATTCGTGTTGGTCACGACAGAAGCCTGGGAGCAAAAACCTTCATTGAAGGCTTTTGCGATTCCCAGATTCGCTTCATGGGTCAATCCAAAATCGTCAGCATTTAGTATAATTTTCATGGTTTATCCTCTAAAAGAATCCGATCAGTGTTCCCACTGTGCCAATTAGGATCAGCACCAGCAATATGATGTTTACATTGACTTTTTTTCTCAACATAAATACAGTTAATAGAGTGATTCCCAACGGCAGTATACCTTTTAAGATACTGTCAAATACCGCAGTCTGCACGTCCAGTGTACCTGTGCTTAAATTTAACTTTAATCCGCAGGACACAGTTACATAAGATGCCACCAGTCCTCCCAGTACAGTTGCCCCGACGATGGTTGCTTTTTCGGTTACTTTGTTTAATAAACCGCTTCCGATGATCTTTCCGATTCCTTCGCGTCCCATATAGTAACCTTTGGTATAGGATAAGTAACCAAGACCGAATAACACAACACCAATGATCAATAAGTAGATGATCGGTCCTAAGAAGTTGCCGGCCTTTGCCATACCAAGGATAATACCCAATGCTATGGGGGATAACGTTCCCTGCCAGATTGTGTCGCCGATACCTGCCAGAGGTCCCATCAAACCTGTTTTGATGCTTGAGATCATTTCTTCGTCTACATCTTCACCGTTTGCTTTTTGCTCTTCTAAGGCAAGAGTAATCCCTAAGATACAGCCTCCTACATTCGGTTCTGTATTAAAGAACTCCATGTGTCGTTTGCATGCGTCTTTTAATTCCTGTGTCTCTTTTCCGTATAATTTTTCCAGACTCGGCGCCAGAGTATGCAGCACCCCGGAAGCCTGCATTCGTTCATAGTTGTAGGTTGAATGGCTGAAGAATGTCCAGATCAGATAGGACTTAATGATATCTTTTTTACTTAATCTCTTTTTTTCTATGGTTTCCATGTTGATTCCTCCCTAACTTAAAGCTGAACTTTCGCTGTTCTGTAAAAGTGCTATAATCACTGCTAAAATACCGATGACCACCAGTGGCAGGTTGATATAAATAGATAAAATAAAACCTAACAGCAGATATAAGTATGCTTTTGCCCCAGCGTTAGATAAGATGGCTTTAAAATTCATTGCAATACCAAGGGCAGGAAGAATTGTCCCGATCGTAGTCAATACATCAATCACTGGTGTCCCTTTTAATGCCTGCAGCATACTTGTAATAACACCTGACCCGCTATATACGGCAATTGCTACCGGAATGGTATAAATGATACACTTAAAAATCTGGGAAGGAACGATGTTATAGAAAATAATTTTCTTTATATCTCCTGTCTCCGCAATTTTATCGGTTCTATGGACAATGAAAATATCCCCTGTCATATAAATCATCCATAATAAGTTGCCCAGTAAGGAAATCGGTACTGCAAGTGTCACTGCGACTCCTGTGGATGCATTTGAAATAATCGCCAGTGCTGTTCCGACAGTTCCCGCCAGGCCCTCATCCATGGTCTGGGCGCCGCCTGCCGTAATCTGTGCAAGATAGGTTACATTGATCGCTGCACCGACCATACAACCTTTGACAGGATCACCTAAAATTAGACCAACCAGGATCCCTGATATCAAAGGCCTTCTCAGCGCCCAGCTCATGTTAACAGTAAGCCATGGTGTCCCATTTGCTCCTAAATAGTAGACCAGGCCAATCAAAACTGCCTGTAAAATTGAAATATGCATGTTTCTCCCTCCGCTTAAAGTATTTTATTTATCTCTACAGTTTCCATGTTTGGCACGACCTGAATAAATACATGTACATGCTGTGCTGACAATTGCTTCAACATATCCCGTTCTTTATCACTTGCTGAAATATTTTTATATAACTTTTTTCGTTCTTGTGTAGAACCCATTCCGCCTAAATTAATTTCTTTTATTTGGACACCTTTCTCAATCAAATCCAGAAAAACCTTGGGTCCCTTTGCTAAAATAATGATGTTTTTATCCTCATCTTTTATCTTCTCTAAATACTCTGCGGCGCCGTCAATGGTCATTGCCTGAGCGCTTAGGTGCTTTGGCACTGCGCCTGTAATGACTGCGCTTAAAAATGGATCCTTTGCGACTTTGTCGTCTACGATCACAATTTCATTCCCTCCCACATGCTGGACCCATGCTGTCATGACCTGGCCGTGAATCAAACGGTCGTCGATCCGTGATAATACTATTTTGCTCATAATGTCCCTCCTCTCTCCATATTTAATGATAATTTAGCAATTCCCTGTTTTCCGGTCTCAACAAGATAATCTGCCAGCTCATCCAATTTCATATCGTTTCTTTTCAAGGCTGCTTCCACCAGCATAGATAAATTAATTCCCGATACACAGACAACATGTTTGTCCCTGTTATGATCAATCGCCTGGGCTGCGGCATTGTATGGGCTGGCTCCTAATAAGTCTGTCATGAATAAGATATCGTGATCTGTGTCCGCAGCGAAAGAATCGACCCTTTTGATAAAAGTATCAATGCTGTCCTCATGCCGCAATCCAAGAAACCATATGTTTTCCTGCTTCCCTATTATAAGCTCCAATGCATCGACCATGCCTTCTGCAAGTCCACCGTGTGTTGCCACTATAATGTCTGTCATCTACATCCTCCTTCACTCGTTAAATGGTAATTCGTTCTGTATGCGCTTACATCACTTAGGCATATCCTAACCCACAATTCTTATATACGCAAATTTTTTATATACACACTTAATTTACACTCTGTTTGAGTTTTTTACGGTGTATTTTGCATGAATTTTAAGTTTAGTGTATGATGAGTGTATATTAATTACGTCTGATTCAATTTGTGTGTGTTATAGAAACACCATAATCAGCACCAAATATACGCAGGAGATATGGCCATGTCTACGAACAAAGAGAAAATTTTATCCTATTTAAAAGAAGAAACCTTGCAAAGCATCAATCATCATAATTTTACCTTTGAAAAATGCAATGCGCTTATTCTGTCGATGGAGTTATATATTGACAGGACAAATGTGTCACGTATCCTAAATGATCTGCACAAAGAAGGAAAATTAATCAAGAAGGCAGGACGCCCCACCACTTTTATTTCAAGAGAGATCATCCGGAACTCTTTTCCTTTTGTATCCATCCCTGATACACTGAATAAAAATGAAACTATTTCAGACTTCATCCGATATGACGTACCGGCAAAAGAACAGATCATCGTCCAGTCGTTTTCTATTATCGGAAGTCAGCAAAATGGGTCCTTATATGAAGCTGTAACCAGGATCCTGCCTGTATTTTATCTCCCTAAATATTTCTTTAAGATCTTTTTTATGCAGGGGGAAGCTGGGACGGGGAAGAAGTTTTTCTTAGAAGAAATGTTAAACCGTGCAAAAACGTTGGGATTGGCTTCCCGGGAATCATCGGTTTATTATATTGAATTCAGCGATATTTACGTCAATCTAAGGCAGACCATAGAGATGATAGAAAAGGATCATAATATTTTTATCCTGGCAATTGAGTTTGTTCAAAAAAACGTAGACTCTGAAATCTTAAGCGGTTTTGTACATTCTCTTCAAATCCAATATAAAAATAAAAAAGACGCACCGATGATCGCCTTTATTGCGGCATCAGAATTACAGTCAGACCTGCTTCATTCCATCAGCCCTGTCATCCTGAACTTTCCTTCCGCAAAAGACCGGCCGCAATCAGAGTTGATTTCGATTCTATTGAATATGATCCAAAAAGAGAGCAACCGTTTAGATAAAACAATGTTTGTATCTTCCCAATTCATTCAGCTGATTTTACATAAGTGCAGCAACCTGCATCAATTAGAAAATGAGATTTTATATACAATTTCAAGGATTCTCTATACATCAAGTACTGCAGGCAAAAACAATGAACTTATGTTAGATGCATCGGTCTTGTTTGATAATGAAAGGGAGAATTTTATAAAATCCATTCCTGAACTAAAGGCAGAGATCCCTGACAAGATACAGATCAGACCAAACGGAGAAATTGAGTTTGATCAATTGTTTCTAAACTCCAATGAGCCTTTGGCTGAAACAAAAAATATAGTTTCAGATTTCTTTTCAAAGCAGCTGCTGATCTGTTCCAGGGTGACTGCCGCTGTATCTGAGAACAGTTATTCCGGCGATAGGCTTATTTCAGGGATCACAAAAGCATTCAATAAAAGTGTATTCTGCCAGGACCCATTTTTAAAAGAAAAAGTGGAACATATGATTCTGTCTGTATTCCGGAAAGATAAAAGTCTGGATATTGTGAAGGAAACCCCTTCTATGGACATTCAAACACCACAGATGAAAGCACTGTTAAACAATCTGATTCAATTAGCACAGACAAACCACTGCAAACTGTCAAAAACCCAAGAAAAAATGATCCAATCTATACTGACATATGCCCACTTAATCATGAGTGATATCCATATTCCTGTGATCATTACCTCAAAATATCATTTGTTGGCAAGTAATTACGCAAATATATTCAATTTATTCTTTGACCGGAGAATCATACATACTTTTCCTGCTGTTTTATCCGAAAAAAGAAATGAGAAACGAACGAATCTTGAGAACTTATATGAATTTGCGGTCAGCATCAATCGGGGACAGGGGGTCCTGATCTTATCAGACGCGGATATGAAACAAACCATTACCAATTACTTTTTTCCTAAGACGAAGGTATTGTCTTATAATGTCCAGTTTCATTCCTTTATTCTGGTGAAAGAGATTTTAAAGCTGTCTGTGAAGAAAAATGCCAGTATTATTTCCATCATCCCAAACCTGTTAATAAGCCAGAATGATGAGATGAAGATATTAAAAGACAACCAGTTAAAGAGTTATACTTTAAGATCCGCAGATAAACATCTCTTGTTTGCGTCCAAGCTTACCCCCGGAATCAATACGTTTACAACGAATGAACTATTTTTTCGTGCTCTGAGAGCAATTGCAAAGAAGCTTGATATCAAGTTAAATAACAGCCTGATCTTTGAATTCCTTTTTCATGCAAACTGTATCTTATTTCAGAAGAAACATAATTTTGATTTTTCTAAAAATGTCATGGATCACATGGATATTGATTATGCTGTCTTAGAGGTCATCCAGGAGAAAATACAGGAGCTGTCCTCGCCTGATTTTCATGTATCTGCATTTACCATGAAGGATTATCAGATTCTGTATGAGGCTGTTTTCCACAGTGCGCTGCAGAGCTTATGGGAGAGATAAAGAATCGGTTTTCCGTCTTGACATTCCGCTTTTGTGTGATAAAATAAGGAATGATAAAGACAGAGAAGGTGCACAGTAAGGAAGTCTTTCCCGAATTTCACACCGGAGTCGTATCCCTGAAAGAACAGTAGGGGATAACGTTATCTGCACGTTACGCAGGAGACTAAGAGCCAGGTCGTTTTTTCCTGGAATTAGGGTGGTACCGCGAGATGATTCCCGTCCCTTATATATTTTATATAAGGGATGGGATTTTTTTCATTCTATTAGATCAGATTATAAAACAAGGAGAAGTGATTATGAAGGAGAAACTTGAGGCGATTAAAAAAGAAGCCTTGGAGAAGATCAACACAGCAGATGCCATGGACACTCTGAATGATATCAGGATAGCGGTTCTGGGCAAAAAGGGAGAACTTACCCAGGTATTAAAAGGCATGAAGAATGTTGCCAAAGAAGAACGTCCGATGGTCGGACAGATGGTCAATGACACGAGGGCAGCCGTAGAACAGGCATTGGAAAAGGAGATGGCTCTTCTTAAGAAAAAGATTATGGAAGAAAAGCTCAAAACAGAAGTTATTGATGTGACGCTTCCGGGGAAAGTCCATGAGAAAGGACACCGCCATCCGAACCAGATTGCTCTTGAAGACTTGGAACGGGTATTCATCGGAATGGGTTATGAAGTCGTGGAAGGCCCGGAGGTAGAATACGATAAGTATAATTTCGAGATGCTCAATATCCCGGAAAACCATCCGGCAAAAGATGAGCAGGATACCTTCTTTATTTCAAAGGATATTCTTCTGCGCACCCAGACTTCACCGGTACAGGCACGGGTCATGGAGACCGGACAGATGCCGATCCGTATGATTGCTCCGGGACGGGTGTTCCGCTCTGACGAGGTGGATGCCACCCATTCACCGTCATTCCATCAGGTCGAAGGTCTGGTCGTGGACAAGGGAATCACCTTTGCGGACTTAAAGGGAACCCTTCAGCAGTTTGCCACAGAGTTTTTCGGACCGGAGACAAAGGTGAAATTCCGTCCGCATCACTTCCCATTCACAGAGCCGAGTGCGGAAGTGGACATCACTTGCTTTAAGTGCGGAGGGAAAGGATGCCGTATGTGCAAGGGCAGCGGATGGATCGAGATTCTCGGATGCGGTATGGTGCACCCGAATGTTCTGCGGGCTTGCGGGATCGACCCGGAAGTTTATTCAGGATTTGCATTCGGAATCGGTCTGGAACGTGTGGCGCTCCTGAAGTATGAGATTGACGATATGCGCCTGCTGTATGAAAACGATAAGAGATTTTTGAGCCAGTTTTAATTTTCGGGCGGCAAAGGCAAGTGAATATATTTAGATTTTGAAGGAGAATAGAGAATGAATACACCAATTTCTTGGATCAGGGCATATGTGCCGGATCTTGACTGTACGATACAGGAATATGTAGATAAGATGACACTTTCCGGGTCCAATGTGGAATGCTATGAAGAATTAGATAAAAATCTGGAAAAGATCGTAGTGGGAAAAATTCTTTCCATAGAGAAGCATCCGGATGCCGACAAACTGATCGTTTGTCAGGTGGATGTGGGGACGGAAAATGTCCAGATCGTCACCGGAGCAAAGAATGTTTCTGAGGGTGATTTGGTACCGGTCGTTTTAGCAGGGGGGAAAGTGGCCGGCGGCCATGACGGAAGCCCAAACCCGGAAGAGGGAATTAAAATCAAAAAAGGAAAGCTTCGGGGAGTGCCGTCCTTTGGCATGATGTGTTCCGTGGAAGAACTGGGAACAAGCAGAGATATGTATCCCGAAGCACCGGAAGAGGGAATTTATATCTTCCAGAAAGATGTAAAACCGGGAGACGATGCGGTGGAAGCCATGGGACTCCGCGACCAGGTGGTGGAATTTGAGATTACCTCAAACCGTGTGGACTGTTTCAGTATGATCGGTATGGCCAGAGAAGCTGCGGCGACCTTTCGGAAGGAATTTCATCCGCCGGTCGTTACAAAGACAGGCAATGGCGAAGACGTCAATGATTTTATCAAAGTAACCGTAGAGGACACCGATCTTTGTCCGCGTTATACGGCAAGGGTTGTGAAAAATATCAAACTGGCACCGTCGCCGGAATGGATGCAGAGAAGACTTGCAGCTATGGGAATCCGTCCGATTAACAATCTGGTGGATATCACCAACTATGTGATGGAAGAATACGGACAGCCAATGCACGCCTATGATTTGGATACCATAGCTGGAAATGAGATCATCGTGCGGAGGGCAAAGGACGGAGACAAATTTACAACTCTTGACGGTGAAGAACGGAATTTAGACAGAGATGTCCTCATGATCTGTGATGGTGAAAAAGAGGTTGGACTCGCCGGTATCATGGGCGGAGAAAATTCCATGGTCACAGATGATATTAAAACACTTTTATTTGAAGCTGCATGTTTTAACGGAACAAACATCCGTCTGTCCTCAAAGAGGATCGGACTTCGGACTGACGCTTCCAGCAAGTTTGAAAAAGGGCTGGACCCGGAAAATGCCATGGCGGCTATGGACCGTGCATGCCAGCTGATCGAGGAACTGGGAGCAGGAGAAGTGATCGGAGGGGCAGTGGATGTCTATCCGGAACCAAAACAGCCGGTTTGTCTTCCTTTGGAAGTGGATAAGATCAATGCTTTGCTCGGAACGAATATTTCTATGGAAGAGATGATCGAATATTTCAGGCGTATTGATGTGGAATATGATATGAATTCCAACCAATTACGGATTCCTTCTTTCCGGCAGGATTTGAACTGTATGGCGGATCTGGCAGAGGAAGTGGCAAGATTCTACGGATACGACAACATTCCGGTCACTCTGCCGAGAGGAGAAGCGACTGCGGGGAAAAAGCCGTTTAAGATCCGTGTGGAGGATATTGCGAGAGAGTCTGCTGAGCAGAATGGATTCAGCGGAGGAATGTGCTACTCTTTTGAGAGCCCGAAAGTGTTTGATATGCTGCTGATTCCGGAAGGCGCAAAAGAGCGGGAAGCAATTAAAATTTCCAATCCGCTGGGTGAAGATTTCAGTATCATGAGAACTATTTCACTGAACGGCATGATGACGTCTCTGGCCAATAATTACAGCCACAGAAATCAGAATGTTCGTCTTTACGAGTTCGGAAATATTTATATTCCAAAGGCTCTTCCCCTCACGGAACTTCCGGAGGAGCGGATGCAGCTGACTCTGGGAATGTACGGAGACGGCGATTTCTTTACGCTTAAGGGAGTGCTGGAAGATATTTTGAAAGATCTCGGACTCGGCGGAGCGTCCGAATATATTCCGACCAGGGAGCATCCTTTCATGCATCCGGGCCGTCAGGCAGATGTGCTGATCAGAGGACAAAAGGCCGCATATATCGGACAGATGCATCCACAGGCCGCAGAAAACTACGGAATGAAAGGGGAAGTCTATGTGGCCGTCATAGATATGCCGGTTCTTACGGAACAGGCGACCTTTGACCGCAAATATACCGGGGTGGCAAAATTCCCTGCGATGAAGAGGGATCTCAGTATGGTGGTGAAAAAGGAGATCTTCGTTGGACAGATCGAAAAAATCTTCAGAGACAAGGGAGGAAAACTGCTGGAAGGCTTTGAACTGTTTGATGTGTATGAGGGCGACCAGATCGAAAAAGGATATAAGTCTGTGGCATATTCCCTGACCTTCCGTGCTCAGGACAGGACACTGGAGGAAGCAGAGGTTAATAAGATCGTTGATAAGATTTTAGAAGAATTAAAGACATTAGGCATTGAACTGAGGGCATAAGCGGGAAATAAGAGGAAATAATAAGAAGGGTAGAGAGAGTGCGGATTCTGCATATATTTCTACTCTTCTTTTCTTTTGTGTTAAATTTATTACAAAATAGTTACATATATTATGGAAATGTGTTATAATACCGTTGAAAATGTCACAGGAGGATATGAGAAATGAGCTATTTGAAAGGAATGATCGAAGAAATGCAGGAGACCGAGGGCAAGAAACACAGGAAGAAAAAAGTCATCGTTTGCATTCTGGCGGTTCTGGTTCTTTTGACAGCTGGTTTCTTGGGATACCGTGTTTATGCGAATTACAAAGAAGAACAGTTCTTTAAAAGCGTAAAACTAAGAGAGATCAAAGTAAAGCCTATGACACTTGAACACAAGGAAAAAGATGTGTTCACAGAAGCTTATCAGAAAGAATCCCAAAATCAGATTGACAAGCAAAAGAAAAAAGACTATACCATCCAGAAACCTATGGTGATCCAAAATGCATATGGGACAAATACGACGGCTTTGTACTATTACGGAAAAACAGACCGGGCTTCTTATGCAGTATGTACGGTAGAAGCACCTGATGCGGGGGCAGCAGTATACAAACATACGCTGAAGGGGAAAAAGAAGTACAGCACGACCCATGAATATCAGATCATTGGGCTGTCAGCCGGTACGAGAAATAAGGTGACCATGGAATTTTTTAACGAAGATGGAAGAGCTGTTGAAAAGCAGTACTTCTATGTGGATATACCGGAAGACGATGTTATTCCAAGGGTGCTGAAAAAGACAAAGGGAAGTTCCTCACAGAAGATGGAGGACGGGCTGTTTGCACTGTTGGGGCATGACAAGGCACAGAATGCAAATATTTATCTCTATGACAATAATGGAGTGAACCGGGGAAGGATGCCTTTAAATGACTATCGCACAGACCGTCTGCTCTTTGTCGGCGATGATATGGCTTACTCTTACGATTTTAACAAGATCGCCATGGTCAACAGGCTGGGGAAAGTCACAAAGACTTATGATCTTGGAGAAAATTATGAATTTCATCATGACTTTCTTTATGCAGAAAAACAAAATAAAATTATCTGCCTCGTCAATGACAAAAAACAGGATACCATTGAGGACATTGTAATTTCTGTTGATGTAAAGACGGGAGAAGTAAAGGAACTGATTGATTTTGAAGACTATTTTAAGACCATGCGGCTTCTGGCATACCGTCCGAAGAAAAACACTTATGGAGGAACGGGACTTGACTGGCTTCATTTAAACTCCATGAATATGATCGATGATGACAGTATGATTTTCAGCAGCAGGGAGCAGAGCACGCTTATTAAGATGAAAAATGTGTTTGAAAAACCGGAAGTGGATTATCTGATCCATGGAGGCACGATCTATAATGGAACGGATTATAAGAAATATCTGCTGAAAAAAGAAGGAAATTTTGTTGGCCAGGCGGGACAGCATACAATTTCGGTGGAACATGATAAGTCACTTCCGAAAGGCCAGTATTATCTCTACATGTTCAATAATAATTACGGATATTCTGCCACGATCAAGAATTTTGACTGGAGTATGTTCCCGGGAACCGGAACAATGAAAGAAGGGGAGAAGTCTATGTATTATAAGTATCTCGTGGATGAAAACAAGAGGACTTATAAACTGGTGCAGTCCTTTTCGATCCCTTACTCTCCGATCGTCAGCAGTGTTGAACACCTGAAGAATAATATTTCTTTTGGAAGCGGTACCAGCAAAACATTCGGAGAATATGACAAGGACGGAAAACTCATTTATTCCTTTTACTACGATGCGGACAAGTACTCTTACCGTGTTATGAAGTATGATTTTGAAGGATATTTATTCAGAGAATAGTTTTTGAATGACACAAAAACCCGGATATGCAGAGGTTATGCTGCATATCCGGGTTTTATTGGAGTTATGTATTTTTGGTTGTTCTCCTAGAGCTGGTCTTTCTTTTCCAGGATAGCGGCTGCAGCTGCGCAGGCAGGGCAGTCGCAGTATTCGGCGCCTTCCGCCTTGATCTCTCTGGCATGTGCCGCAACATCTTTTGCTTTGTCTGCCCCGAAAACCTGAGCTCCGGCTTCGGACTCTGCAAAACCGATCAAAGTGTCAATGGGCATAATATCTTCTTCCAATTCGGCAATGTATTTTTTTGTTTCCTCTGTCTCCGCTTCGGTGCCCACAGAATCCAGCCAGGTGTTAGCCGCATCTCTGGTTTCACTGCTGCATGTAGGAGAATCGATTAGTTCGCGGGTTTTTTCTACAACAAAATCTAATACATCTTTTTTCATAATGGGAACCTCCTCTGTCGTCCGGTTTTGATTTTATTTTACTCTTATTTAAGAAGAATTGCAATAATACCAGGTCAATAGGAAATCAAAGAAAACAGGGCTCTGCATTGCGGCGCTTTGTTTTTAATGCTATACTATCCTATTGAAAAGAAATTAGAGAAAACAGGAGCAATTATGAAAACATCAGATTTTACATTTGACCTGCCGGAAGAGCTGATCGCACAGGATCCGCTGACCGACCGTTCAAGTTCAAGATTATTAGTGTTAGACAAAGAAACAGGGGAGATAAGACACGAGGGTTTCCGGAATATTGCCGGTTATCTGAAAAGAGGAGACTGCCTTGTGTTAAACGATACGAAGGTTATCCCTGCCCGGCTGATTGGTGAAAAAGAGGGAACAGGTGCGAAAATCGAGGTCCTGCTCTTAAAAAGAAAACAGGACAATACGTGGGAAACACTTGTAAAACCGGGAAGGAAGGCGAAGCCGGGGACGAGAATTTCGTTTGGACAGGGGAAACTTGTCGGTGAGGTTACGGACATTGTGGACGAAGGAAACCGTCTCGTGAAGTTCGAGTTTGACGGGATTTTTGAGGAAGTGCTGGACGAGCTGGGACAGATGCCTCTGCCTCCGTACATCACTCATCAGCTGAAGGATAAGAACCGGTATCAGACCGTATACGCCAAACACGAAGGGTCTGCGGCGGCGCCGACAGCAGGGCTGCATTTTACAAAGGAACTGCTGAAAGAGATCGAAGAAAAAGGGATACGGCTTGCCTATGTCACTCTGCATGTGGGGCTTGGAACGTTCCGTCCTGTGAAGGTGGAAGATGTCACAGAACATCATATGCACTCTGAATTTTATGTTGTAGATGAAGAGGCAGCAGAAAAAATCAATAAAACCAGAAAAGAAGGCGGAAGGATCATTTCCGTTGGTACGACCAGCACAAGAACTTTGGAATCCGCGGCAGATGAAAACGGATTTATTGAACCTAAGAGCGGATGGACGGAGATCTTTATTTATCCGGGTTATAAGTTTAAGGTCATTGACGGTCTTATCACTAATTTTCATCTGCCGGAATCTACACTTTTGATGCTGGTGTCTGCACTGGCGGGAAAAGAGCATATTTTAAAGGCGTATGACGAGGCTGTGAAGGAGCGGTACCGTTTCTTCAGCTTTGGTGATGCGATGTTTATAATGTGAGTAAAAAATTCTGAAGCGAAACAGGCAGAATGACAAAGACATTGTATTCCGTATCGTAAGAATCAATGCCCAGATTTGGCAGACACATCCCTTTCGGGAGGGCAACACCCGCAGCGTTATTGTCTTTGCGGTATTGCTTGCCTGGGAAATATGAGAAAATTGGCGATTATATGGTGCGGGACTATAAAGAGCGGCCGCATGAATATCAGGAACATGAGAAATTCAAAAAATAGGAGCGGAAAATGATGAACGGACAAAACAGGTCTGATGTGAAGATTGGAGCGGCGGTCAAGATTGTCCTGAAAGCGGACCAACGGACCGGAAAGCTGACAGAAGGAATTGTAGCTCGGCTATTGACAAAGAGCAGCTACCATCCCCATGGCATAAAAGTGATGCTTGAGGATGGGCAGGTAGGCCGGGTACAGGATATTGTCAGATAGATATGGATATGAAAGAAACCATGGTATTTGTGGAGACTTAATCTATGAGTAAAAAAATATTTTAGACACTGCAGTAAATTTTATAGAATCAAACCTCCATAATGATATAGGACTGCGTGATGTTGCAAATCACGCAGGTTATTCATATTTTCATATGACACGTGTGTTTACTGCGGTTTTAGGTGAATCTGTGGGCAGCTACATAAATAAACGCAGGTTGTATGAAGCTTCAAGAAGTCTGATTTATTCGAAACAAAAAATTATAGATATTGCAATAGACAGCGGATTTGAATCATCAGAAGCATTTAGCCGCGCTTTTAAAAATATATTTCATGTGTCACCTACCGTTTATAGAAAAAATGGTCTTAATTTAGTTGTAAAAACAAAACGAAAACTAGAACAAGAACATATTTCTCACATTACTTAAAATATTTCTGTAACCCCTCAAATAATTGAAACTGAAGACATAGTGATAGCAGGTATAAGAGGAACTACTACTTTTTATAATAATTCATTACCTAAACTATGGTCTCAATATATGAAAATGTGTAGAATTCATAATATGAATACAATTGGTTATAGTATATATGAAAGTCATAATGCTTCATATTTAGAAAATGATGATCTTCGTTTTTCAGTGATGATAGGCTCACCAATTGAAGCATTTTTAACTGTACCAAAATCTTTTGAAAAAAAGACGTTGTCCAAAGGAAAATATGCGGTGTTTACACATACCGGTTCTCTCCAGAACCTGGTATTATCCTATGACTATATTTATGGAGTTTGGGCAATGTCTTCAAAATTTCAACTAGATAATCGTGAATCATATGAAATATACGATGGGCAAGTACGTGAGTATACAGACGCAGATAATTATGTCCTTATCTACATTCCTATAAAATAAGCTTTTTATATTTTGACGAATGCACCATCCTCAAATTGTGAATTGGAAGTTTTGATGTCAACTGTGAAATTTTCTGCTTTTATATCATTTACTAAAGAATATGTCTGCCAACCATTTTTTTCTAATCCACCCCAACAAATTTCCACAGTACCCAATGTCACATCAAAAACCATACTTTTAATTGTGCCAAAGAAATTATCATACCAGTTACAGCATAATCCCTCAGGATATTTAGATAAAAGTAATGTCTTTAAATCCCTGGTATTTATCCCATGGGATTGATTCACGAAATTTTCAATATAATTATATCGACAAACTGAATGTTTCATTGCCATCGGCTCAAGATTAATTATTTCCTGCAAATGTGCGTGATTGGTTGAATGTAAATACTGCTGTTCAGTAGTATCATCAATTTTTCTAAAAGCTTTAACCCCATCTAATGTTTCAAATAAAGCAGCGTTCCCCTCTTTATCAGCAAGAATCAGATTGATATTGTAGGCAATCGGCATATCTTCTAGAGTCTGCAGAGCTTCTTCTACATTCTTGCAGTTTTCTAATAAAGATCGTATGACCGCCCAAAATTGTAAACCTGTAACAGCGGGTCTGCGCATGACTTCCATATTGCCAACCGGCATACCGCAAGATGTTTGAGCAGCCATCAGGCCACATTCATTTATTCCCTCGCCACGCCCAAACTGCATCATGCTTCCACCCATGTGAGCATACTTACCTGTAACTTTGGTCTTGCAGAAGGAAAAGTCCTCCATCTTGTGAGAAAACTCATAATTACGAGCTGCCATTACATGTCCGTTTGCTGTTAATTTAGGCAGTACAGCAAGCAAAGAACAACCGGGCGTTAAATAAGTCATTGCATAGTAAAGCATTTGCAATCTTGTTGTTTTAATAGCTTCTGCAAAACCTTGCAATTCTTCGTTCAGTCCGGGGCAATAACAATCAAACATTTCGGTCATTTGTGCCGCTTGTTTTTCCGTATAAGCACCGGGTGGGCATTTTTGCATTTCTGCAAATTGAGGGCAGTTCATTGCGATTTTCCCAAGCTGATACCCAATTTCATAATTCGAGCCGCATAATTCAAAAATACTTACATTTGCTTTTTCCATAAAGCACCTCTTTTCTTAATATAATTCATATTATAAATTAGCAGGCAACTTAATTCATGATATATTTTGCGCATTTAATTCGTCTTGTTTTTTCTCTTACAACGTGAAGTGTCTGCCGACAGTAAAAATGCCCGCAAAGCCTGCAGAATAAGGCTTTGCGGACATATAAGAATTTGTGAAAAGATAATCAGAAATTTATTTTAAGTTTAAATATAAGATTAAAAACACAAAATTTCTTGTCTTTTATATTAACTTTACAGTTGAAATAGGCTATTATAAATATACAGAAAAGCGATGTAGGAAAAGTGTCCCTGCACCGCTCGTTTTCTGCGGACGCGATGCTGATTATATAATCTCCGGGGACCGGCTGTTTCTGAAAGGAATGACGATTTCGGGAATACCGGATGCATAGGGGGCAATGTCATATTGCTGGTAATAAATCACTAAGCCGGCTGGGGTTATATAAAAATTTTCAGCATGAAAGTTATTACGGAGAAGCTGGCTGTAATCCTCAAAAAAAGTGGCTGGGGATTCTTTTAAACGATCCTCTATCTGTTTTTCTATGCGTCGGAAAAGGCATTCGGGAAATCCCTGTACTCCGGGAAAAAATTCCGTCAGGTTTATCTGCCTTCCCATACAGAAATCCCAGGTGTCAGAGCTGCGCACAGTTGCTCCGTGAGCCCCGCCTGAATAAGAATACTGATCTGTATAAAGACTTACGATACAGCCCTTATTGTAAACTATATGGTAATCAGAAAGAAATTCATAGCTGTTGAATGGCGGTATATTCTCTGGAATATACTGAGCCGCCTGCACTGCCTGCGAATAGAGATCTGTGCGGCAGTTCTTCTCTGTTTTTTCAGCCTTTAATGCATAATAACCGTTTATATGGCAGGCTGCCGGCGGACTGCATGTAGTTTCAAAAAAAGGATAGTTTATCTTATAGGTGAGTACTGGGATATCATGATAGAACATAGTATCTTTCAGAACTTTATTATGGATTTTCTGCATGAGGGCCTCAGAAGTTTTTATTATTGACAGTATACTTGTGGAAATTTTTAAATATGAATATAAATGTTTTTTCTTCTGACAGAATTACCAAAAGATATGGGGGTACAGATGCAAGTCGACCTGACCGACGGCCGGATTGGCCGTTCTATTATATTATTCAGCCTGCCAATGATTGTGGGCAACCTTTTACAACAGTTATATAATATCGCTGATACCCTGATTGTAGGCAGAACGATCGGTGCTGCCGCACTGTCTGCAGTCGGTTCGGCCTATGCTCTGATGGTTCTTCTGACTTCTGTTTTACTGGGACTTTGTATGGGAAGCGGCGTTGTCTTTGCCCAACTCTATGGGCGTAAAGAGCATGACCGAATGAAGACATCTATTGTCAATGCGTTCGTCTTTATTATGTTGGTTTCCGCCGTGATTACGGCAGCAGCATTTCTTCTGCTGGATCATTTGATTGTGTGGCTTCACATTCCAAAAGAAGCGGCCCCGTTTACAAAAGAATACTTATTTATTATTTTTTTTGGAATCTTTTTTGTCTGCATCTATAATTTTTTCAGCTCTGTACTCCGCAGCATCGGCAATACGGTGACACCGTTGGTGTTTTTGGCTGTCTCTGCGGTGCTGAACATCATACTGGACGTGGTTTTTATTTTAAAATTTGGGATGGGGATTGCCGGGGCGGCGTGGGCCACAGTAACCGCCCAGGGGGTATCTGCCGTACTGATTACAGTATACTTTTTTTCTAAAGCAGGAGACTTGTGTCCAAAACGCTGTCATATGTATTACAGCCGGGAACTTCTTGGTATGATCATTAATAATTCTACTCTGACAGCTATACAGCAGTCGATCATGAATCTTGGAATTTTGATGGTGCAGGGATTAGTCAACAGTTTTGGATTTCTTACTTCCGCAGCTTTTGCCGCAGTGGTAAAGATTGATGCCTTCGCCTATATGCCGGCACAGGATTTTGGAAATGCTTTTACCACTTATATCGCACAAAATTATGGAGCGGGAAAACCAGACAGGATAAAAAAAGGTCTTCGGTCAGCGGTATTCATTTCTATTGGGTTTTGCGCGGCTGCGTCTGTGACAGTGGTCGTCTTTGCAAGACAGTTTATGATGATTTTTATCAAACCTCAGGAAACGGAGATTATTGCAATCGGAGTAAAGTATCTGCATATTGTGGGCTGTTTTTATGCAGGGATCGGTATATTGTTCTTGCTTTATGGACTCTATCGGGGACTGGGCCGTTCTGCAGTCTCTATTTGGCTGACTGTCATTTCCCTGGGAAGCAGGGTACTACTGGCCTATATGCTGTCATCTGTGCCGGTCATCGGACTCGCCGGAGTCTGGTGGGCAGTCCCGATCGGATGGGCTTTGGCGGATGCAGCCGGATTGTTATATTTCGTATTCCGGAAAAAGAATCTGTTGCTGGAAAAATAAAGAATCAATGTGATTGACAAAGGAGTTTTATGAGTGATGTAATCGTAGTCGGAGGAGGTGCGGCGGGAATGATCGCTGCCATCTGTTCTGCAGGAGAGGGGAATCGAGTCACCCTATTAGAAAAAAACGAAAAATTGGGGAAAAAGCTTTTTATTACAGGGAAAGGCAGGTGTAATCTGACCAATGCCGGTGACATCGAAGATCTGATGGGCCATGTAGTTACCAACAGGGAATTTTTATACAGTGCATTTTATTCTTTCACCAATGAACAGATGATGGAATGGATGGAGCAATGGGGATGTCCGGTGAAAGTAGAGCGGGGGAACCGTGTGTTTCCTGTGTCTGACAAATCGTCAGACGTGATCAGAGCCATGGAGAGAGAACTTGGCAAAAGAAAGGTGTCTGTTAAGCTGAATACGGAGGTGAGACAGATTCTGACGGAGAATGGCAGCATCAGGGGTGTTGAAGTAAATGGCGGGCGAAAGATGAAGGCGGACAAGGTAGTCATTGCAACGGGAGGCGTTTCTTATCCTTCCACAGGTTCCACCGGAGACGGGCACTCATTTGCAAAAAAAACGGGACATAAGGTGACTCATTTGGACCCGGCGCTTGTTCCTTTTAATATCGACGGGACAGTCTGTTCAAGGCTTCAGGGGCTTTCCCTTAAAAATGTGGAAGCATCCCTTTATGCAGACGGAAAACGTATTTATAAAGAATTCGGGGAGATGCTGTTTACTCATTTTGGCATCAGCGGACCGATTATCATAAGCGCCAGCAGCTATGCGGTGAGGCACAAAGGAAAACAGTTAAAATTTTGCATCGATCTGAAGCCGGCATTGTCGGAAGAACAGCTGGATCAGAGAATTCTGAAAGATTTTCAGAAAAATATCAATAAAGAATTCAAAAATTCTCTTGGAAAGCTGTTGCCAAAAAAAATGATCCCGGTTATCCTAGAACTATCCGGAATTCCGGAGGACAAAAAGGTTCATGAGATCACGAAGGATGAGCGGAGGAGTCTCACAGCACTATTAAAAGCTATGCCTCTTATGGTCACGAGTACGAGAGGGTTTAAAGAGGCTATCATCACTCACGGCGGAGTGGATGTAAAAGAGATCAACCCGAGTACCATGGAATCCAAGAAGGTGCAGGGATTATATTTTGCAGGGGAAGTGTTGGATCTGGATGCGCTGACCGGGGGTTATAATCTTCAGATCGCATGGTCCACAGGATACTTGGCAGGAATGAATTAGGAGGAATCATATATGTACAGTATTGCCATTGACGGCCCGGCGGGAGCCGGAAAGAGCACGATCGCAAAAACAATCGCAAAAAAATTGGAATTTATCTATGTGGATACGGGAGCCATGTACCGGGCCATGGCTTTGTATTTTATCCGCAGCCAGATCGATTATACAGATGAAGCGGCCATTGACGCTGCCTGTAAGGATATAAGAGTCAGCATAACTTATGAGAACGGGATGCAGCAGGTGATTTTAAACGGAGAAAATGTGACCGGACAGATCCGGACGGAGAAAGTGGGGAATATGGCATCCAAGACATCCGCATATCCTTCTGTGAGGGCTGCTCTTTTAGATCTGCAGAGAGATCTCGCAAAAACTGCGGACATTTTAATGGACGGAAGGGATATCGGGACCAATGTGCTTCCCGATGCGGATTTAAAAATATATTTGACGGCTTCCGTGGAGGTCAGGGCAAAGCGCCGCTATGATGAACTCATTGAGAAAGGGCAGGAGGCAGATCTTGCTGTCATTGAAGAAGATATAAAGAAAAGGGACCACCAGGATATGACCAGAGACATCGCGCCGCTTAGACAGGCGGAGGATGCGGTTCTCGTGGATTCTTCCGGGATGACGATCGAAGAAGTAGCCGATACGGTGATCCGCGAATTTGAAAAGGTGAAATAAGAGATGGAAGTAAACTTAGCGAAAACAGCAGGATTTTGTTTCGGTGTCAGACGCGCGGTGGATAAGGTATATGAGGAGGCAGGAAAAGAACAGGTCTATACATACGGACCAATCATCCATAACTCGGAGGTGGTCTCCGATCTGGAACAAAGAGGCGTAAAAGTCCTCCGTTCCAGAGAAGAATTGGAGCAGATTTCAGAGGGAACCGTGATCATCCGGTCCCACGGCGTGGCAAAGGATATTTATGAGCTGATCCGGCAGAAGGGGCTGCATCTGGTAGATGCCACCTGTCCTTTTGTCTTAAAGATCCACAGGATCGTGGAGAAGGCCAGTGCCGAAGGAAAACAGATCCTGATCATCGGCAGCTCGGAGCATCCCGAGGTAGAAGGAATCAGGGGCTGGTGCAGCGGAGAAGTCCATGTGATCTCCGATGCAGAGGGGCTTTCGGGAGTCGAACTCGGAGACAAACCGGCCTGCGTTGTTTCACAGACGACATTTAATTACAATAAATTTCAAGATATAGTTGAAATTATCAAGGAAAAGAGTTATCATATAGAAGTATGTAATACAATTTGTAATGCCACAGAAGAGCGTCAACTGGAAGCAAAATCTATAGCACACGATGTAGATGCAATGATTGTCATTGGCGACAGACAAAGTTCTAACAGCCAGAAATTATATGAGATCAGCAAAAAAGAGTGTGGGAACACCTTTTTTGTGCAGACACTTAAAGACCTGGATTTGAAACTTTTTGAATCGACTGGTAAGGTAGGTATTACAGCGGGGGCATCCACCCCAGAGAAAATTATCAAGGAGGTTCATGCTAGCATGACGGAAAAGAGTTTTGAACAATTATTAGAGGAAAGTTTAGTTACGATTCGTAACGGAGAGGTAGTGGAAGGAACAGTCATTGACGTAAAACCAGATGAGATCATCTTAAACATCGGTTACAAAGCTGACGGTATCCTGACACGCAGTGAGTACTCTAATGATGCGGCTAACTTAGATTTAACAACGATCGCCAAAGTAGGGGATACGATGGAGACAAAAGTCCTTAAAGTGAACGACGGAGAAGGACAAGTGTTGTTGACATATAAGAGACTGGCAGCAGAAAAAGGCAACAAGCGCCTGGAAGAAGCTTACGAAAACAAGGAAGTGCTCAAAGCGCCTGTGGCTCAGGTTTTAGATGGTGGTTTAAGTGTGATTATTGATGAGGCGAGAGTCTTCATCCCGGCAAGCCTTGTATCTGATTCTTACGAGAGAGACTTAAAGAAATACGACGGACAGGAAATCGAGTTTGTCATCAGTGAGTTTAACCCGAGAAAGAGAAGAGTCATCGGAGACCGCAAGCAGTTGTTAGTGGCTGCAAAGAAAGAAAAACAGAAAGAATTATTCGCAAAGATCGAGCCTGGAATGAAGATCGACGGAGTTGTCAAGAACGTGACAGACTTCGGTGCATTCATCGACTTAGGCGGCGCAGACGGACTGCTTCATATTTCAGAGATGTCCTGGGGACGTGTGGAAAATCCGAAAAAGGTATTTTCTATCGGTGATAAGGTAACTGTACTGATCAAGGATATCCAGGGTGAAAAGATCGCGCTGAGCCTGAAATTCCCAGAGGAAAATCCATGGTTAAAGGCAGAAGAGAAATACAAAGTTGGCAATGTTGTGGACGGAAAAGTCGCACGTATGACAGATTTCGGAGCATTTGTTGAGCTGGAATCAGGCATTGACGCACTGCTTCACGTTTCTCAGATTGCCAAGGAACATATTGACAAGCCATCTGATGTTTTATCCGTTGGACAGGAAATCACAGCCAAAGTCGTTGACTTCAAAAAGGATGAAAAGAAGATCAGCTTGAGCATGAAAGCATTGCTCAATGACAATGCAGAGGATGCAGAATAAGAGATTGACGGGGCGGTTTCCGATGCAGGAAACCGTCTTTTTTTGACCTGTCGGGGGTTCCCTTTGAATCGGCTATTGTAATATGGCTGATTTTAAGCTATAATGTTTTCTAATACGTCTTGCTGTGGCGGATCATTGTCCTGTCAGGAAAGACAAATTTTATATAAGGAGTAGTTTACCAATGCAAATAAAGAAATTTAAAAAAGTATTAGTAGCCAACCGCGGTGAGATTGCGATCCGTGTATTCCGTGCTCTCAATGAGCTGGGGATTACCACTGTTGGTGTATTTTCAAAAGAAGACCGCTATGCATTGTTCCGCTCCAAGGCGGATGAGTCATATCAGCTGAATCCGGATAAAGGACCGATCGATGCGTATCTGGATATCAAGACCATCATCCGGATTGCCAAAGAGAAAAATGTGGATGCGATCCATCCGGGGTATGGATTCCTGTCTGAAAATCCGGAATTTGTAGATGCCTGTGAGAGACACGGGATTACCTTTATCGGACCGACATCTGACATCATGAGGGCGATGGGAGATAAAATCTCTTCCAAGCAGATGGCAATCAAAGCGGATGTGCCGATCATACCGGGTGTGGACCATGCGGTACATAGTGAAAAAGAAGTCATTGAGATTGCAGAGAAGGTCGGATATCCTGTGATGCTGAAAGCATCCAACGGAGGCGGCGGACGCGGCATGCGCATCGTTCACACGGCAGAAGATATGCCGAAGGAATATGCGGAAGCAAGAGATGAATCCAAAAAGGCATTCGGAGACGATCAGATTTTTATTGAAAAGTACCTGAAAAGTCCGAAACATATTGAAGTACAGATCATCGGAGATAACTACGGCAATGTCGTTCATCTGTATGACCGTGACTGTTCCGTTCAGCGGCGTCACCAGAAGGTGGTAGAGTATGCACCGGCCTTCAGCATTCCGGAAGAGACAAGGAAGGTGATATTTGACAGTTCGTTAAGGCTGGCAAAGACGGTCGGATACCGCAACGCCGGAACCTTAGAGTTTCTTGTGGATGCCGATAACAATCCTTACTTCATCGAGATGAATCCGAGGGTTCAGGTAGAACACACGGTGACAGAGATGGTAACAGGGATCGATATCGTACAGACGCAGATCCTCGTTGCTCAGGGGTATGCCCTTGACTCTGATGAGATTCAGATTCCTTCTCAGGAAAGTGTGGAAACTACGGGCTATGCTATTCAGACACGTATCACCACCGAAGATCCTTCAAACAACTTCCTGCCGGATACAGGAAAGATCACAGTATACCGTTCCGGAGCCGGAAACGGAATCCGCCTGGACGGAGGAAATGCATATGCAGGGGCAGAGATCACTCCATATTATGACAGTCTCCTCGTAAAGGCATGCTCTCATGACCGTACGTTCTTAGGGGCTGTGATGAAGTCTACCCGTGTGCTGAAAGAGACAAGAATCCGGGGTATCAAGACCAACATCCCGTTCCTGATCAATGTCCTTAACCATGAGACTTTTAAATCAGGACAGTGCTATACGACATTTATAGAAGATACTCCTGAGCTGTTCCTTTTCGCCGCATCCCAGGACCGTGCCACAAAGATTCTGGAGTTCCTCGGAAATAAAATGGTCAACGAACAGAAGGCAGAAGAAAAACCGTTTTTCGAAGACCGTGTGCTTCCGAAGTATGACAAAAAGAAAGAGATTTACGGCGCCAGGGATGAATTTTTAAAACTCGGAGCCGAAGGTTATACTCAGAAGATCTTAAATGATAAAAAACTTTATGTAACTGACACAACAATGAGAGATGCCCAGCAGTCTTTGATGGCCACCCGTATGAGAACGAAGGATCTTGCAGGGGCTGCCAAGGCATCCAACCAGTACATGGCAAATGCATTTTCCATGGAAGCGTGGGGAGGAGCCACATACGATACTTCTTACCGCTTCTTAAAGGAATCTCCGTGGGTAAGACTGGCACTCTTAAGAGAAAGAATGCCGAATACCCTGATTCAGATGCTTCTTCGGGCGTCCAATGCGGTCGGATACAAGAATTATCCGGACAATGTAGTGACAACCTTTATCGAAGAGGCGGCATCCCGCGGAGTCGATGTATTCCGTATTTTTGACAGCTTAAACTGGGTTGAGAATATGAAGCTTCCGATTGAAACGGCTTTAAAGACCGGTAAGATCGTGGAAGGAGCTATCTGTTATACCGGGGATATTCTGAATCCGGATGAGACAAAATATACACTGGATTACTATGTAAAAAAGGCAAAAGAATTGGAAAGCCTGGGATGCCACATCTTTACCATCAAAGATATGGCAGGGCTTGTAAAGCCTTATGCAGCCGAAAAGCTCATCAAAACGTTAAAAGAAGAACTGAATATACCGGTTAATCTGCATACCCATGATTCCACCGGAAACGGAGTCAGCACTCTGCTGAAAGCAGCGGAAGCGGGAGTGGATATTGTTGACTGTGCCATCGGATCTATGAGTTCCATGACAAGCAACCCGTCCATGAACTCTCTTACAGAGGCACTCAGGGGAACCGAGAGGGATACGGGATTAGTTCCGGATGAACTCACAGAATTAAGCCAGTACTATGAGAGACTGAGACCGGTTTATAAACAGTTTGAAAGCGGCATGGACGCTCCGAACACAGAGATCTACAAGTATGAGATCCCGGGAGGACAGTACTCCAACCTGCTGGCTCAGGTAAAAGAGATGGGAGCAGCAGAGGATTTTGAGGAGATCAAGAGTCTGTACAAAGATGCCAATGATCTGCTTGGAAATATTGTAAAAGTTACGCCTTCCTCTAAAGTCGTCGGAGACTTTGCCATCTTTATGTTTAAAAACGGTCTGACCAAAGAAAATATTCTGACAGAGGGCAGAGGATTATCTTATCCTGATTCCGTAGTCGAATATTTTGAAGGAATGATCGGACAGCCGGAAGGCGGATTCCCGAAAGAACTTCAGGCTATCGTGCTGAAAGGCAAAGAGCCGATCACCGTCCGTCCGGGAAGCCTGATTCCTCCGGAAGATTTCGATCAGATCAAGAAAGGGCTCAAAGAGTTCTTTTATATTGATACAATGGAAGACGAAAAGACGCTTCACCGCAAAGCCATCAGCTATGCGATGTATCCGAAAGTATATGAGGATTACTGCAGACATTTTGAGGCTTACAATGACGTCACAAGGCTGGAAAGCCATGTGTATTTCTACGGGCTGAGAAAGGGTGAGGAGACGACACTGACCATCGGAGAAGGAAAAGATTTGATCATCAAGTTTGTGGATATGTCAGAACCCGATGAGAACGGATACCGTCTGCTGGAATTCGAGGTCAACGGTTCCATGCGTGAAGTGAAGATCTTAGACCGCAACCTGGAAGTCAAGGCCGACCACAGGATCAAAGCGGATAAGAGCAATCCGGGACATTTAGGCTCAACAATTCCTGGAACCGTCGGAAAAGTCCTCGTAAAAGAGGGAGATCCGGTAACTGTGAATATGCCGCTTCTTACCGTGGAAGCAATGAAGATGGAAACCACCGTCGTATCCAAAGTTAACGGAAAGGTGGATAAGATCTACGTTAATGAAGGCGAACAGGTCAATCAGGAAGATCTGCTTGTATCTTTTGAAATCGAAGAAGAATAATCTTACTCATAATGACAGACAATAAAAGGGAGAAGCACTGCGCTTCTTCCTTTTTATTAAATCAAAGTGAGGATTTCGATATGAATGAAGATCAAAGAAATGAGATAAGAGATACCGGAGAACTGGACCTGGGCGGGATTCATGTCATGACGGTCATAGGAGAGATCGAGGGGCATCAGCTGTCCCCGCAGAACTCCAAGACAACCAAATATGAGCATATGATCCCTGCGCTTGCCAAAGCAGAGTACTCTGACGATATCAAGGGGATACTGATTCTGCTCAATACGGTTGGAGGGGATGTGGAATGTGGGCTTGCCCTTGCGGAAATGATTGCTTCCCTGAGTAAACCAACGGTAACGCTTGTATTGGGAGGGAGCCATTCCATCGGAGTGCCTCTTGCAGTCTCTTCTGACTATTCATTTATTGTTAAAAGTGCAACAATGATGATCCATCCGGTGCGCTCCAGCGGAACCTTCATCGGTGTGCTTCAAAGCTACCGTAATATTGAGAAGATTCAGGACCGTATTACCAGATTCATCAGCGATCACTCTGACATTGCGGAGGATAAGGTGGAAGAACTGATGCTGCACATCGGAGAACAGGTGAAAGACGCAGGAACCGTACTTGAGGGAGAACAGGCGGTGGAACTGGGCCTGATCAATGAAATCGGGGGCATGAGCGAGGCCTTTGCAAAGCTTAAGGAACTCATACAAAATACCTCGGAA
Source organism: Anaerostipes sp. CAG:276 (assembly GCF_000432215.1). Taxonomy (NCBI): domain Bacteria; kingdom Bacillati; phylum Bacillota; class Clostridia; order Lachnospirales; family Lachnospiraceae; genus Anaerostipes; species Anaerostipes sp. CAG:276. The sequence goes on along the minus strand of NZ_FR889180.1, from coordinate 22,338 downwards.
AACTGAGAAAAAACCGGGGGTTCCGGTGTACAGAATAAAGTACAAAAAAAGCAAAAAAATCCTTTAATTTCGGGTAAAAGTAGTGTAGAATGATAATAGATTGTTTTTATTTTAACGAACATTAAAGGAGGAGCTATGAGAGGAATTGAGACCCCGGTCCGAGAGATCAGAAAAAAGGTATTTACAGAGATTGCTAAATTTGCCTATGAACAAAGAGACCTTGAAGAAATCGAGGATCTGCCGTACGAATTAGTGAAAGGTGAGCTGCCGACATACCGCGACAGTATTTATCGTGAAAGGGCAGTGGTAGGAGAGAGAATCCGTCTTGCCATGGGGATGTCTTTAAGACCTGCTGATAAGCCTGCAAGAATAACAAAAGGAATCAAACAGAGCAACATTGCTGAAAAATACTACGAGCCGCCGCTTCTGCAGGTGATCCCGGCAGCATGCAACGCCTGCAAGGACAGAGCATTCATTGTAGGAGGAGAGTGTCAGGGATGTATGGCACATCCATGTATGGAAGTATGTCCGAAAAATGCAATCAGTTTTGTGGACGGATATTCCTACATTGATCAGGAAAAGTGCATTAAGTGCGGACAGTGCCAGAAAGTATGCCCATACAGTGCGATCCATGAGAGAAAAAGGCCGTGTGAAGTAGCCTGTGGCGTGGGAGCGATCGAGACTGATTATGCAGGACGTGCTACCATTAATCCTGACAAATGTGTATCCTGCGGCATGTGCATGGTCAACTGTCCGTTTGGAGCCATTGCAGACAAGTCACAGATCTACCAGCTGATCAAAGCCATGAATGAAGGCAACGAAGTCATCGCCATCCTGGCCCCTGCTTTTGTTGGACAGTTTGGGCCGAAGGCAACCCCTGCCAAGGTGAAGGCCGCACTGCTGGAGATCGGATTTGCCGACGTATGGGAAGTGGCAGTGGGAGCGGATGCAGGTGCCCTGGAAGAAGCGGATCACTATGCACATGGAGTTGCTACAGGAGAGGTGCCGTTCCTTTTGACCTCCTGCTGTCCGTCCTGGTCTATGCTCGGGAAAAAGTACTTCCCTGAACTGATCGACCAGATTTCAAATTCACTGACCCCGATGGTGGCGACAGCCAGAGCCGCAAGACAGACCAACAAGAACGCAAAAATCGTATTCGTCGGTCCTTGTGTGGCTAAAAAACTGGAAGCTTCCAGAAAGTCTGTCAGAAGTGAAGTGGATTTTGTCATTACATTTGAAGAATTGGACGGCATGTTTACCGCCAAGGATATTGATTTCAGTACTTACGACAAGGAAGTCGAGATGAACGATGCGTTCGGTGCAGGACGCGGATATGCAGTCGCAAGCGGTGTTGCCGCGGCTATTGAAGCATGCGTAAAAGAATACCATCCGGGAGTGGATGTGAAGATTGACCATGTGGAAGGACTCGCAGAATGCAAGAAGATGCTTCTTCAGGCAAAAGCCGGCAAGAAGAACGGGTACCTGATCGAAGGAATGGGATGTCCGGGAGGATGCGTTGCCGGAGCCGGAACCAATATCCCGGTAGTCAAAGCGGGTGTACAGGTTAAGAAGTTCGTGAATGAAGCAGAGCAGTTCATTCCGCCTGAGACAGCAAAATACTGATATTCATTATATTTCAAAGATACAAAAGAGTCTGAACGGAACCAAAGAGTTCTGTCCAGGCTCTTTACATTTATTTAGGTTAATTGTAAAATAGTCATATAACTCTTTTGATGAAGGGTTGTTGAGTATTAAATATAAGAAGAAAAGAGATTCCAGAAGAATGGCAGCAAAAAAAAGAAAGAGAAGAAACACAGCACGAAAGAAGAAAAAGCAAAAAGACTTTGCAGGGTTCTATCAGGAAATTGCGGTTCTGTTAAGTTTTGCAGTTTGTCTTTTTTTATTTTTGAGTAATTTCAGACTCTGCGGAAAAGTGGGAAACACGGTAAGTTCCGCGCTGTTCGGAGTGCTGGGCGGTGTTCACTATGCTGCTCCTATTGTTATATTGATCATGATCCTTCTGCTGATCTCCAATCAGTATAGCAGCATCTCGGTAAAGAAGTCTTTTTTTATTGTTCTGCTCCTGTGTATGACTGCGGCGATATGGCAGATGGCGACAGACATCCGTATGTCTGATGCAGCAGTGTTGTACCGGTACGGATCGGAACATCATGCGGGAGGCGGAGTGGTCGGAGGTGTCATCGCTTCTTTTCTGTATAAGGAGCTGGGACTGGCAGGAAGTTATGTTGTCGTATTTTTTTTGACAGCAATTTCTATGATACTGATTACTGAGAGATCACTGCTCTCCTTTGTAAAGCGTGTGGCAGCATTTTTTGCACCCGAACGGACTTCAGGAAAGAAGACCAAAACAGCTGATAAGAGAAAGCCAAAAGAAAAAGAGGACAGGCAGGCATCAGGAATCAAGACTCCAAAGCTTCCAGACTTAAAGCTGAAAAGGAGAGAGAAACAGTCAAAGGTACTGGATGACCTTACTCTGATGCCGGAAGAGCCGGCAAAAGAACCGGACAAGCCGTTTGATCTGGACGAGATGATCGGACAGCCCGATGAGGAAGTACTGCCGGAGGAGCCGGAGCTGAAGCCGGGCAAAAGATCTTTTGTGAACAGAGAGAAATCAGAGCCTGAACCTATACCGGAGATTTCCATACATCCTTCTGCGCTGGAGGAGGGAGATTATGTGTTTCCGCCGGTGACTCTGCTGAAAAAGGGAAAGAAGGCCGGAGGAAACAGTCAGGCAGAACTTAAAAAGACAGCCCTGAAGCTGGAGCAGACGCTGAGAAACTTCGGCGTCAATGTGACGATTACGGACATCAGCTGCGGGCCGTCTGTTACCAGGTTTGAACTTCAGCCGGAGCAGGGAGTAAAGGTCAGCAAGATCGTCGGGCTTTCCGATGATATTAAACTGAATCTGGCGGCCCCGGACATACGGATCGAAGCTCCGATTCCGGGAAAGGCAGCAGTGGGCATCGAAGTGCCGAATAAGACCAATCAGGTGGTCATGTTCCGGGATCTGATTGAAAATAATGACTTTAAACGCTTCTCTTCCAATATCGCGTTTGCGGTAGGAAAGAATCTGGCTGGCAAGGTGATTATCTCAGACATTGCAAAGATGCCGCACCTTTTGATTGCAGGTGCCACAGGTTCCGGGAAATCAGTGTGTATCAATACGCTGATCATGAGTATTTTATATAAAGCAAGTCCCAACGATGTGAAGCTGATCATGATCGATCCCAAAGTCGTGGAACTGAGTACATATCAGGGAATCCCGCATCTTCTCATCCCGGTGGTCACAGATCCCAAGCAGGCATCCAGCGCGCTTAACTGGGCAGTTATGGAGATGGGAGACCGCTATAAGAAGTTTGCGGACGTCAATGTAAGAAATCTGACCGGATATAATGAAAAAGTAAAAGAGATGATGGAAAAGGGAATGGAAGGTGAAGACTTCCAGCCGCTGCCTCAGATCGTCATTATTGTGGATGAGCTTGCGGACCTTATGATGGTTGCGCCGGGTGAGGTAGAGGATGCGATCGTAAGGCTTTCTCAGCTTGCCAGAGCGGCAGGCATCCATCTGATCATTGCCACCCAGAGACCATCTGTCAATGTCATCACAGGACTGATCAAGGCTAATGTCCCTTCAAGAATCGCATTTTCTGTGTCCTCCGGGGTGGATTCCCGCACGATCATTGACATGAACGGAGCAGAGAAGCTCTTAGGAAAAGGAGATATGCTCTTTTATCCGGCAGGATACCAGAAGCCGGTCCGGGTCCAGGGAGCATTTATCAGCGATGAGGAAGTGGGACGTGTCGTAGACTTCTTAAAGAGCCAGAACATAGAAGATGACTACGGCAGTGAGATCAAAGAAAAAATCGAGACGGCCAGTGTGAAGGCATCGGTTTCGGCAGACAGAGACGAATATTTTGAAGATGCGGCCAAATTTATCATAGATAAGGACAAAGCATCCATTGCAAGCCTTCAGAGGATTTTTAAGATCGGATTCAACAGGGCGGCAAGGTTGATGGACCAGCTCTGTGAAGCCGGGATCGTCGGAGAAGAGGAAGGCACAAAGCCCCGTAAGGTTCTTATGAGCCAGGAAGAATTTGAACAATACAAAGAGGAATATTTATAGAAGAAAGGAATCCAACCAATGAAAACAGACATTCAGATTGCACAGGAAGCAAAGTTACAGCCAATCAGGGAAGTAGCGGCGTCTCTTGGGATCAGTGAAGACGATCTTGAGCTGTACGGCAAATATAAAGCGAAGCTGTCTTCCGGATTCATGAACGAAATCAAGGATCGTGAGGACGGGAAGCTTGTACTTGTGACGGCGATCAATCCGACTCCGGCGGGAGAAGGAAAAACTACGACCAGCATTGGTCTCGCACAGGGACTCACAAAGCTCGGGAAGAAAACGGTGGCTGCGTTAAGAGAACCTTCTCTCGGACCGTGCTTCGGGATCAAAGGAGGTGCTGCCGGAGGCGGATATGCCCAGGTGGTGCCGATGGAAGACTTAAATCTTCACTTTACCGGTGACTTTCATGCCATCACTTCCGCAAATAATCTTTTGGCAGCCATGATTGACAATCATATTCAGCAGGGAAATGCACTGAGGATCGATACGAGAGACATCGTCTGGAAACGATGCCTGGATATGAATGACAGGGCACTGAGAAATATTGTCGTGGGATTGGGAAGAAAAGTGGACGGAGTTGTCCGTGAAGATCACTTTGTGATCACGGTGGCCTCCGAGATTATGGCAATTCTCTGCCTTGCAAATGACATGGAAGATCTGAAGAAACGTTTAGGCAAGATCATTGTTGCCTATAATATGGATAAAGAACCTGTGACAGCAGCGGAATTAAATGCTGTGGGAGCCATGGCGGCCCTCTTAAAGGATGCCTTAAAGCCGAACCTGATCCAGACGCTGGAACATACGCCGGCCTTTGTACACGGCGGTCCTTTTGCAAACATCGCTCATGGCTGCAACAGTGTCCAGGCTACGAAGATGGCTTTAAAGCTTTCCGACATCACTGTCACGGAAGCAGGATTCGGAGCGGACCTTGGAGCCGAGAAGTTTTTGGATATCAAATGTCCGATGGCAGGACTCTCTCCGGATGCGGTTGTCCTGGTAGCAACGGTCAGGGCTCTTAAATATAACGGCGGCGTTTCCAAAGAAGATCTGGGGAGGGAAGATATCGACGCCCTGAGCAGAGGTATTGTAAATCTGGAAAAGCATATTTCCAACCTGAAGCAGTATGGGGTGCCTGTGGTTGTCACACTGAACCGGTTTGTCACAGACACGGAGGCTGAGCTGGACTTTATCAAACATTTCTGCGAGGAGAGAGACTGTGATTTTGCCCTGTCAGAGGTATGGGAAAAAGGCGGAGACGGCGGCATTGAGCTTGGAAAGGCAGTTCTCAGGACGTTAGAGACGAAAAAAAGCGAGTACCGCCCGCTGTATTCTTACGAGGATACTTCCATTGAAGAGAAGATTGAGACGATCGCCACAAAGATTTATGGTGCGGACAATGTAATCTATGCACCGGCGGCAGCCAGACAGAAAAAGCAGCTTACGGAACTTGGCTACGGAAATCTTCCGGTCTGCATGGCGAAAAACCAGTATTCTTTATCTGATGACCCGAAAAAGCTTGGCCGTCCGGAAAATTTTGATATTACGATCCGCGAAATCTATGTAAATGCAGGAGCCGGATTTGTTGTAGCGCTGACCGGAGATATCATGACCATGCCGGGGCTTCCGAAAAAGCCGGCGGCAGAAGGCATTGACGTAAACGAAGACGGTGAGATCACCGGTTTATTCTAGGAGTGACGAGAGGAAACAGACATGACACAGATAATAGATGGAAAAAAGATCTCAGCGGAGATCAAAGACGAGTTAAAGCAGGAAGTAGCAGCCATGAAAGCAGAGGGAAAAGAGATTGCTCTGGCAGTGATCCAGGTAGGTGAAGATCCTGCATCCTCTGTCTATGTGAGGAATAAGAAAAAAGCATGCGAATATATTGGGATTACTTCTGTATCTTATGAGATACCGGAAGATTCCACCCAGCAGGAACTGCTTGATCTGGTGGAAAAGTGCAACAAAGATCCAAAGATCAACGGGATTTTAGTCCAGCTCCCTCTGCCGCCGCATATGGATGAGGACGCAGTGATCCATGCCATTGATCCGAAAAAGGACGTAGATGGGTTTCATCCGGTCAGCGTGGGAAATATGGTAATTGGAAATGACGGATTTCTTCCGTGCACTCCGGCCGGCATTATAGAACTCCTGAAGCGGTCCGGTGTGGAGATCGGCGGAAAAGAATGTGTCGTCGTGGGAAGAAGCAATATTGTAGGCAAACCTATGTCCATGCTGCTGCTCAGAGAAAACGGTACCGTGACCGTCTGCCATTCCAGGACAAGGAATCTGCGGGAAGTATGCAGCCGCGCGGATATCCTGGTAGTAGCTGTCGGAAGGCCTAAATTCATTGATGCATCTTATGTCAAAGAAGGGGCTGTCATTATCGATGTGGGTATTCACAGAAATGAAAATAACAAGCTTTGCGGAGACGTGGATTTTGACGCAGTGAAGGAAAAGACATCTGCGATCACTCCGGTGCCGGGCGGCGTTGGACCGATGACTATCGCTATGCTGATGAAAAACTGTGTACAGTCAAAAAAATTGTTTGGAGAATAACAGATGAAAATACTTTTTATTTCTCTTGGATGTGATAAAAATCTTGTAGACAGTGAGGTGATGCTGGGACTGCTCACAGAGAGAGGACACACTTTGACGAACGACGAGGAAGAGGCGGATGTGATCGTCATCAACACATGCTGTTTCATTCATGACGCCAAGGAAGAGAGCATTAATACGATCCTTGAGATGGCAGCTTATAAAGAGCAGAATCTGAAAGCTCTCGTGGTCGCAGGATGTCTGTCTGAGCGCTATAAAGACGAGATACTGGAGGAGATTCCGGAAATTGATGCGGTACTCGGGACTACCAGTTACGATTCCATTGTCGAGGCAGTGGATGAGGCTCTTGCGGGCAATGGTTATGAACATTATGAGAGTATCGATTATCTTCCGGACAATTCCGGACACCGGCGTCTGGTCACAACTGGAAGCCACATGGCATACTTAAAGATCGCCGAAGGATGCGACAAAAGGTGCAGCTATTGTATCATACCAAAGATCCGGGGGAGATTTCGGAGTGTTCCGATGAAGGAACTGTTAAAGAGTGCCCGGGAGCTGGCTGCATCTGGTGTGACGGAACTTGTTCTGGTGGCTCAGGAGACGACTCTGTACGGGAAGGACCTGACAGGGAAAAAAGAGCTTCCAACGCTTCTGAAAGAGTTGTGCGGGGTGGAAGGAATTGAGTGGATCCGCCTGCTGTACTGCTACCCTGAGGAGATCACCGATGAGCTGATCCGGACCATAAAGGAAGAAGAAAAGGTTGTAAACTATATCGATATGCCGATTCAGCACTGCAGTGACGGGATTTTGAAGAGGATGGGCCGCAGGACATCCAAACATGATATTGAAACGATCATCGCAAAGCTTAGAAAAGAGATTCCGGATATGGCGATTCGTACAACGCTTATCACCGGTTTCCCTGGCGAGACAGAAGAACAGCACGAAGAACTGAAGGAGTTTGTGAGGCAGCAGCGCTTTGAGCGCCTGGGAGTCTTCACTTATTCTCCCGAGGAGGATACTAAGGCAGCAGAATTTGAGGGACAGATTGAAGAAGATGTGAAGGAAGCCAGAAGGGATGAACTGATGGCTCTGCAGCAGAAGATTTCTTATGAACATACTCATGAAATGGTTGGAAAAACCATCCGGGTCCTGATTGAGGGATACCTGTTTGAAGATGATGTGTATGTAGGCCGCAGCTATATGGATGCACCGAAAGTGGACGGATGTGTCTTTGTGACTTCACCGGAAGAACTGCTGACCGGAGACTATGTTTATGTGAAAATTACCAAAGGAAATGAGTACGATTTGATAGGAGAGATGGACTATGAATTTACCGAATAAACTAACGATATTGAGAGTATTAATGATACCGATTTTTATTTTTGTACTGCTGGCGGAACCGTTTGGCGAGATCAGCAAGTGGATTGCCGTGGCCATTTTTATCATCGCAAGCCTTACGGACTTTCTAGACGGACACATCGCGAGGAAGTACAATCTTGTGACCAATTTTGGGAAATTTATGGACCCTTTGGCAGATAAGCTTTTGGTCTGCTCTGCCATGATTGCTCTCGTGGGAATGAACCGCCTGGCATCATGGATCGCAATCATTATTATCGCCAGAGAATTTATTATCAGCGGTTTCCGTCTGATTGCATCAGACAACGGTGTGGTAATTGCAGCCAGCTATTGGGGCAAATTCAAAACCAATTTTCAGATGTTTATGATCATCATGCTGATCATCGACCTGGGAACCGGCACAGCGGTGCTTATTGAAAATATTTTAGTATACATTTCGCTTGTGTTGACCATCATATCATTGTTGGATTATTTATTAAAAAACAAGAATGTCTTGAAATAGAAGGAGACAATTATGACAGCAGAAATTATTTGTGTGGGAACAGAAATATTATTAGGCAACATTGTCAACACCAATGCTGCCTACCTGTCAGAACGCTTAGCCGCCCTTGGGATAAGCGTTTTTTTTGAGACCACTGTGGGTGACAATCCGGAGCGTGTGGAAGAAGTGATTCGGACAGGAATGAAACGGTCGGATATCCTGATCTTGTCAGGGGGTCTCGGGCCTACGAAGGATGACCTGACAAAAGAGATTGCGGCAAAAGCATGCGGACAGGAACTTGTGGAAGATGCAGAGGCGAAGGAGCGGCTCACTTCCTACTTTACGAGCATCAAACGCCCGATGACGGAAAACAATTTAAAACAGGCCATGGTGCCGGAAGACTGTACTGTTTTATACAACAAAAACGGCACAGCGCCCGGTATGGTGGTCAACGCACCGGAAGACAAGAAGATTATCCTGCTGCCGGGACCTCCAGGTGAGCTGATCCCGATGTTTCATGAGCAGGCAGAACCGATTCTTTCCCGACTTCAGCCTGGTATCTTATATTCCAAGGTTGTCAAGATCGACTGCCTGGGAGAAAGCTATGTGGAAACCCAGATCATGGACCTGATCGATGAACAGAGCAATCCGACGGTGGCACCGTATGCAAAATTAGGAGAAGTGCATTTGAGGGTGACGGCCAAGGCTGACTCTGAAGATGAGGCAAAGGAACTTGTCATGCCTATGGTGGAAGAACTGAAATCAAGATTTGGGGATAAGATTTATACCATTGAGGAAGACGAAACACTGGAGGAAGTGGTCGTAAAGATGCTTGAGAGCAGGGGCGATAAGATCGCCTGTGCCGAGTCCTGTACCGGCGGCCTGCTGGCCGGAAGGCTGATCAATGTTCCCGGGGCGTCAAATGTGCTGGAAGAAAGTTTTATTACTTACTCCAATGAAGCTAAAAAGAAGTATCTTGGTGTAAAAGAGGACACTCTGAAAGCCCACGGGGCGGTATCGGAAGAAACTGCCCGGGAAATGGCGGAAGGCGTCTTAAGAGCTTCAGGAGCCGACATCGGTGTGGGGATTACCGGACTTGCCGGTCCGGGAGGAGAGACCGGAACAAAGAAACCGGGGCTGGTCTATATCGGAGTCAGCAGAAAGGGAAATACTGTTGTGAAGAAGTATGATCTGAGAGGAAACCGCGCCAAGATCAGAGAAGTTTCTGTGTGCAGGGCACTGACGATGATACGGAAAGCGCTGTCAGAGTGATTGTAAAACATGTAAAAATATGTTAAAATAAAAGAGAAAAACAAGTACGAACAAATATTCGCCGAACACTTGTTTTTCTCTTTGTGCTATGATATAATCAAAAACAGTTCATAATAAGATAAAAGGAGAATACAGATGCAACAGACAGAGAAGTTAAAGGCATTGGATGCAGCTCTTACGAAGATAGAGAAAGATTACGGCAAAGGAGCCGTGATGAAACTTGGAGAATACCAGGCAGACATGAGCATTGAGACTACACCGACAGGATCTCTGAGCCTGGATATCGCTCTCGGAGTCGGAGGTATACCGAGGGGAAGGGTGATCGAGATTTACGGTCCGGAGTCAAGCGGTAAGACAACGGTCGCATTACATATGGTGGCAGAAGTGCAGAAGCGGGGCGGCATTGCAGGGTTTATAGATGCAGAGCATGCTCTCGACCCGGTCTATGCGCAGAATATCGGAGTGGATGTGGACAACCTCTATATTTCTCAGCCGGATACCGGAGAGCAGGGACTTGAGATCGCCGAGACTATGGTGCGTTCCGGCGCTGTGGATATCATTATCGTCGATTCTGTCGCAGCATTGGTGCCAAAGGCAGAGATCGACGGAGACATGGGAGATTCCCATGTGGGCCTCCAGGCAAGGCTCATGTCACAGGCTCTGAGAAAACTGACGGCTATCATCAGTAAGTCCAACTGTACCGTGATCTTTATCAACCAGCTGAGAGAAAAAGTCGGAGTCATGTTCGGAAATCCCGAGACAACGACCGGAGGCCGTGCTCTGAAGTTCTATTCTTCCATCCGTCTGGACGTACGGCGTATCGAGACACTGAAGCAGGCCGGGGACATGGTAGGAAACCGTACCCGTATCAAAGTAGTAAAGAATAAGGTTGCTCCGCCGTTTAAACAGGCAGAGTTCGATATCATGTTCGGTGAAGGCATCTCCAAAGAAGGCGATATTCTGGATCTGGCAGCCGGCGTGGATGTGATCAAAAAGAGCGGTGCATGGTATGCATATCAGGGCGAAAAGATCGGACAGGGAAGAGAGAATGCCAAGACATACTTAAAAGAACATCCGGAAGTAGCTCAGGAAGTGGAGTCCGCAGTCCGCAGGGAATACGGACTGGAAGCAGGAACAGAGGACGCCGCACCGGCAGAAGAAAAGCCGGATACAAATCAGCAGTAAGCGTCGGATATGAGAGTGACGATGCTGGAGCCGGTGGGAAAGAAGCAGATCAGACTTTATCTGGAAGATGAGCGGTATTGTCTTTTATATGCGGGGGAGGCCAGGCGGCTTGGCCTGAAAGAAGACATGGACTTATCCGAAGTACAGAAGAACGAACTGGACAGCATGCTCCTCAGCCGGGCCAAATTAAAGGCGATGAATCTTTTAAAAGTCTCTGACCGGACAAAGGAAGAGATCAGGATGAGGCTCAGGCGTCTGGAACTGCCTGAATCCTGTATAGAAGGAGCGGTATCCTATGTGGAAGGATACCACTATATAGACGATGAAGCCTATGTGAGGAATTATATCGGGTACCGGGGTTTTTCAAAGAGCCGCCTGAAACTCAGACAGGAATTGTTGAAGAAGGGGATAAGCCCGGAGCTGTTTGAACAAATTTGGGAAGAGTCTGCTGTCTCAGAGTCAGATATTCTGAGAACACAGATAAAAAAAAGAATTCGGCAGAAAGGACCGGTAACAGAGGAAAATTTCCAGAAGAATCTGGCTTTCTTTGCCAGAAAGGGATTTTCAATTCATGACATTTTAGAAATTCTTAAGGAATATAAAGAGTAATTCAGTTGATTTTTCTAGAAAACGGGATATAATAAGATTAGAACCAGAGTTACATGTCAAGTTCTTTAAGGAGATCGAATGAGAAAAAAATCACACATTTCATTGGCTGGACAAATTATGGACTCACTGAGACTGGAAGAAGTTTTTGACTATAAGTTACCGTTTTATGTCGGGAGTATCTGGCCGGACTGCAGACCATCCTTTTTGACAACACCGCATACTTTTGACATAACATATGATAAAATAGAGAATCAACTTGATGACTTTGTAGCAGACTACGATACCCTGAAGGGGATGAACATGCGCCGCTGTGCAAAGTTGGGAGTGATTATTCATTATATTGCTGATTACTTTACGTTTCCCCACAACAGCACTTACGAGGGCAATGTAAAAGACCATTGTATTTATGAGAGGGATTTAAAACACGGACTCAAAGAGTATCTCTCCACAGAAGAAGCCATGGAGCGCAAAGACAAGATTGTTCCGCTGAATTCTACAAAAGGTTTGTCTGAATTCATTCAGAACATCCATGCAGAATATATGCGCCGTGAACACAGCGTGGCAGATGATATTAAGTACATTGTGGATGTGTGCACCACAGTAGTGATGAGCATATTAAATATTATTAAGATCAGCTATGAGAATGTTGCTCTGAAAGTACAGTACGCATAAGCAGAAGAATCTATACCGCAGGATAGCTTTTATAAAAAGTCATCCTGCGGCATTTTTTTGTGGAAGAAGGAAATAATTTATAAATAAGAAAGGAGAACAGAGGTATGAGATTAAAAGATAAAGTAATCTTGATTACAGCTTCAACGAGGGGGATTGGTCTGGCGATAACGAAAGCGTGTGCAGAAGAAGGTGCTATTGTATATATGGGGGCCAGAAACCTGGAACGCGCGGGACAGAGAGCGGATGAGCTGAATCAGAAGGGTTTCCGGGTGAAGTATGTGTACAATGATGCCTATGAACCGGAAACTTACGACAGTATGGTGGAGGAAGTGGTGAAAAACGAGGGGCGTATCGATGTGCTTGTCAACAATTTCGGCACTTCAGATCCAAAGAAAGATATGGATATCAGTCATACGGACTGCAAAGATTTCCTGCATATCGTCAATACCAATCTGACCAGCGTGTTTGCGGCTTCCCAGGCAGCCATAAAATACATGGAAACACAGGGAGGCGGCAGCATCATTAATATCTCTTCCGTAGGCGGATTGGTGCCGGATATCTCTCAGGTTGCTTATGGAACCAGCAAAGCGGCGATCAATTATCTCACTAAATTGATTGCAGTCCAGGAGGCAAGGCACAATATACGGTGCAACGCTGTTCTGCCGGGCATGACGGCGACGGATGCAGTGCAGGATCATTTGAGCGAGGAGTTCAGAGAATTTTTCTTAAAACACACGCCGATCCGGAGAATGGGAAAACCGGAGGAGATCGCGGCGGCAGTCGTTTATTTTGCCGGTGATGAATCTGCTTATACTACCGGGCAGATCATGGATATATCCGGGGGATTCGGGAAAGCGACCCCTATTTTCGGAGACATGGCGGAAATGAAGCAGAAGCGCTGAAAAAGAGCAGGCACCAATACAGGATGCCTGCTCTTTCTGAATTTATTCCATAGAAAAGTCGCCTATGGAATAAAAACGCTCCACGGGTTGTACACAGATGCATAAGGGAATCATTTGACTGCGTCAAATCGCATCTGGCACGTAAAGTTGTCAATCCCCTCAGAGAATGAGAGGTTGGGGAGATAAGGTACTTGCCCACTTTGTTCCAATTTAGTTTTCTTCGTCATAGTTTGCGACCTGGCGTTTTCTTGCGGACGCATCGTTTTCCAGATATTCATCATAAGTCCCGAGGAAGTCGACCATGCCGCTGTCCGTAAATTCGATGATACGGTTGGCAGTAGTTTGTACAAATTGGTGATCCTGTGAACTGAACAGCAGGCCTCCGGTAAACTTGTGGAGCCCTTCATTCAGGGCGGTGATGGATTCCATATCCAGGTGGTTGGTCGGTTCATCCAAGATAAGGATGTTGGCTCCGCTGATCATCAGCTTAGACAGCATACAGCGGACCTTTTCTCCTCCGGATAAAACAGAAACTTTCTTTAAGGCTTCTTCACCGGAGAAAAGCATACGCCCGAGGAAACCGCGGACAAAGGTGACGTCCTTGTCTTCAGAGTACTGGCTGAGCCACTCTGCGATAGACATATCTTCACTGAAGTCCTTTGTGTTGTCCTTAGGGAAATAGGATTGGGAAGTCGTGACACCCCATTTGTATGTGCCCTCATCCGGTTCCAGTTCCCCGGCAACGATACGGAAAAAGGTTGTAGTAGCCAGTGTATTCGGGCCTACGAAAGCAATCTTATCTTCAGGATTCATGGTGAAAGAAACGTTATCCAACACCTTTACACCGTCAATAGTCTTGGAGAGTCCCTCCACTGAGAGGGCGTCGTTTCCAATGTCACGGGTTGGTTTAAAATTAATATAAGGATATTTTCTGCTGGATGGTTTGATCTCGTCCAGCTGGATCTTATCCAATGCTTTTTTTCTGGATGTGGCCTGCTTGGATTTGGAAGCGTTGGCGCTGAACCTTGCGATGAAGTCCTGCAGCTCCTTGATCTTTTCTTCTTTTTTCTTATTGGCATCCTTCATCTGCTTGGAGATCAGCTGGCTGGACTCATACCAGAAATCATAGTTTCCGGTGTAGAGCTGGATCTTCGCATAGTCAATGTCAGCGATGTGGGTGCATACCTTATTTAAGAAATAGCGGTCATGGGATACAACGATAACGGTGTTGTCAAAGTCTATAAGGAAGTCTTCCAGCCAGCGGATGGCTTCCAGATCCAAATGGTTGGTCGGCTCATCCAGCAGAAGGATATCCGGATTTCCGAATAATGCCTGGGCCAAAAGGACTTTGACCTTCTGGGAACCATTCAGCTCTGACATCTTAGAATAGTGAAGATCATTGTCAATACCAAGTCCATTCAGCAAAGTTGCGGCATCGGATTCGGCTTCCCAGCCGTTCATATCGGCAAACTCGGCTTCCAGTTCGCTGGCCTTAATGCCGTCTTCCTCTGTAAAATCCTCCTTGGCATAGATCGCGTCTTTTTCTTTCATAATTTCATAGAGCCGGGTGTTCCCCAGCATGACAGCATCCAGCACCGTGTATTCATCATACTGGTAGTGATCCTGTTTTAATACGGACAGCCTTTGGCCGTCTGTGATGGCTACCTCACCCTGAGACGGCTCCAGTTCACCGGACAGGATTTTTAAAAAAGTTGATTTGCCCGCTCCGTTGGCACCGATCAGGCCATAACAGTTGCCCTCTGTAAATTTGATGTTTACATCTTCAAATAATGCGCGTTTTCCAAGGCGCAGTGTCACATTGATTGCTTGTATCATGGAAATAAACCTTTCTTATTTAAATTTCGTTTGGGATCGTCTTTTTTCTATTTTACAGGAAAGTGAAACTTTTTCAAGTGATATTTCCGCAGAACAGTAAAATGTGCAAGGAAAAATACTTGACAAACAGAAAGATATCCGATAGACTAAATTTCGGTAAAGGAAAAACACTTTACAGGAGAGGCAACATGGAATGGATTGTAGAACAGACGCTTTTATACGATTTTTACGGAGAGCTTCTGACAGAACACCAGAAAGAAATATACGAAGACCATGTACTGAATGATTTGTCTCCCAGCGAGATTGCAGGAGAACACGGGATAACGAGACAGGCTGCCTACGATATGATCAGGCGCTGCAATAAAATTCTCGCCGGATATGAGAGAAAGCTACACCTTGTGGAAAAGTTTTTGAGGACGAAAGAAAAAGTAAGCGAGATTCATCTTCTGGCCAAGAGCATTTTAGATGCGGAAGATCAGGAACAGATGAAAACAGAGATCAGAAAGATTGAGCAGGTATCCAACGGGATTCTGGAAGATTTGTAACAGATCGCCGGTGTCTGCGGCGGATTCAGGAGGATGTTATGGCATTTGAAAGTTTATCTGAGAAACTTCAAAACGTATTTAAAAATTTGAGAAGCAAGGGACGCTTGACAGAGAGCGATGTAAAAGCAGCGATGAAAGAAGTGAAGCGGGCGCTTTTAGAAGCCGATGTCAACTTTAAAGTTGTTAAAACGTTTATTAAAGCTGTTCAGGACCGTGCTGTGGGGCAGGATGTATTAAACGGACTGAACCCGGGACAGATGGTCATTAAGATAGTAAAAGAAGAGATGGAAGCCCTGATGGGTTCCACAACCACCGAGATTCAGTTAAAACCCGGCAATGAGATCACGGTTATCCTGATGGCAGGTCTCCAGGGTGCGGGTAAAACAACGACTACGGCTAAGATCGCCGGAAAGTATAAACAGAAGGGAAAACGCCCGTTATTAGTGGCCTGTGATGTCTATCGTCCGGCAGCGATCAAACAGCTTCAGGTCAATGGAGAAAAACAGGGTGTCCCGGTATTTTCCATGGGAGATAAGATGAACCCTGTGGATATCGCAAAGGCATCCATCGAGCATGCGGCGAAGAACGGCAACAACATTGTCATTCTGGATACAGCGGGCCGTTTACATATCGACGAGGATATGATGACAGAGCTGATTGCCATCAAGCAGGCCGTCGATGTGCATCAGACCATTCTTGTAGTAGATGCCATGACCGGACAGGATGCGGTCAATGTGGCAAAAGATTTTAACGAAAAAGTCGGAGTCGACGGTGTCATCATTACAAAGATGGATGGCGATACCAGGGGCGGGGCGGCATTATCGATCCGTTCTGTCACAGGGAAACCAATTTTATATATTGGTATGGGAGAGAAGCTGGATGATCTTCAGCAGTTCTATCCTGACCGCATGACGAGCCGGATTCTCGGAATGGGAGATGTGCTGACTCTGATCGAGAAGGCAGAAGCTACCGTGGATGAGGAAAAAGCTCTGGAGATGCAGCAAAAACTCCGAAAAGCTTCTTTTACCTTTGACGACTTTTTAGAACAGATGGAGCAGGTAAAGAAGATGGGAGGGCTTGCCGACATGCTGTCCATGATCCCGGGACTTGGGAATCAGTTAAAGGGTGCAGACCTGGATGACAGTATGATGGACCGGACCGCATCAATCATCTATTCGATGACGAAGGAAGAGCGGGCTACGCCGGAAATCATCAATCCTTCCAGAAGAAAAAGGATTGCTGACGGTGCAGGGGTGCCGATCTCAGAAGTCAACAAGCTTTGCAAACAGTTCCAGAACCAAAAGAAGATGATGAAGCAGATGTCAGGTATGTTTGGTGGCAAGGGCGGAAAAAAAGGCAGATTTAAATTACCTTTTTAACGCTTTGTTATAGATATTATTAACTATTAAAAATTATGGAGGTGAAACAGATGGCAGTAAAGATGAGATTAAAAAGAATGGGACAGAAAAAGTCTCCTTTTTATAGAGTGGTTGTAGCAGATTCCAGATCTCCGAGAGATGGAAAATTCATCGAAGAAATCGGTACTTACGATCCGAATCAGGATCCAAGTGTGATCAAATTCGACGAAGACGCTGCAAAAAAATGGTTATCTCAGGGAGCACAGCCGACAGATACTGTTGCAAAATTACTTAAAGTTGCTGGAATTGAAAAATAGTTAGGAGGCAAAACGCATGAAACATTTGTTAGAAGTGATTGCAAAAGCCCTCGTAGATCAACCGGACGAAGTAACAGTAATCGAGCGTGAGACTGAAGATGCTTTAATCTTGGAATTACATGTTGCCCCAGGTGATATGGGAAAAGTCATTGGCAAACAGGGAAGGATTGCAAAGGCGATCCGGACTGTGGTCAAGGCTTCCGTTGATAAAGGCGACAAAAAGATTGTTGTAGATATACAATAAAGGTTAAAATCCTGTAATCAAGGTGTTATACTGAGGTTACAGGATTTTTTGTGTCATAAATCCCAGTATATTATAACAGAAGGAGAAAGACTATGATCCAGTTGGTATCTTGGAATGTAAACGGGCTGAGAGCCTGTGTGAAAAAAGGATTTTTAGATGTGATGGAGCAGCTGGATGCAGATATATTCTGTATTCAGGAAACAAAGCTTCAGGAGGGCCAGATCGATCTGGAACTTCCGGATTATTATCAATATTGGAATTACGCAGAGAAAAAAGGATATTCAGGGACGGCGGTATTTACAAAGATTAAGCCTTTGTCTGTAAAAAATGGAATCGGTGTCGATGAGTTTGACCACGAGGGACGAGTGATCACTCTGGAGTTTGACGACTATTTTCTTGTGACCTGCTATACTCCGAATTCCCAGAGTGAGCTTGCCAGATTATCCTACCGGATGGACTGGGAAGAAAATTTCAGAGAGTATCTGCTCAAACTTGAAGAGGACAAGCCCGTGATCCTCTGCGGCGACCTGAATGTGGCGCACACGGAGATCGATTTGAAGAATCCAAAGACAAACAGGAAAAATGCGGGATTTACGGATGAGGAGAGAGAAAAATTCACGAAACTTTTAGAGGCAGGATTTATTGATACATTCCGCCATTTTTACCCGGATGTGACCGAGGCATACAGCTGGTGGTCCTATCGGTTCAGGGCAAGGGAGAAGAATGCGGGATGGCGCATTGACTATTTCTGTGTTTCCGAGGGCCTTGAAGAACGCCTGGCAGAGGCAGTTATCCACACAGATATTTATGGTTCTGACCACTGCCCGGTTGGATTGTATCTGGAATAACAGAAAGGACTGAGGCTTATGAAGACGCTGAAAAAAGCAGCTAAAATCATGGCAGCGGTGATCACTGCAGTCGTGTTTGTGTTTACAGGATTGCTGATCTTTGTTACGGTGATGGAATACCGGCCCCAAAAGACAGAAAGTATAAAAAAATCAGAGGGAACCAGAGAGGTTTCCAGAGAAGATCCATTTACCGTGGTCAGTCTGAATACCGGATACGCCGGTCTTGGAGAGGACGAAGACTTTTTTATGGACGGAGGCACGAAAGTGAGACCGGACAGCAAGGCTCAGGTGGAGGAAAATCTTGCAGGAATTGCGGGGATACTGAAGGAACACAGAGCGGACACTTATTTTCTGCAGGAAGTGGATCTGGATTCCAAGCGCTCTTATTCCACTGATCAGAAGAAGTATTATGAGACGATGCTCGGACTGGGCGGGATGTTCGCCTATAACTTCAAAGTGGCATATGCTCCGTATCCCTGGCCAACCATCGGACATGTGGAGAGCGGTCTTTTGACGCTGACGGACGCCAGGATAAACCAAGCCGAAAGGATAGCACTGCCGGAATCTTTTTCATGGCCTCTTAAAACGTGCAATCTGAAACGGTGCCTTTTAAAGACGAGGGTGCCGGTCAAAGGATCCAGGGCGGAGCTTGTACTGATCAATCTGCATTTGGAAGCCTATGATTCCGGAGAAGGAAAAGAAGCTCAGAGCAAAATGCTTCTGAAAGTGCTGGAAGAAGAATATAAGAAAGGGAACTACGTGATCGCAGGAGGAGATTTTAACCAGACTTTTGAGGGCATCACCAAGTATCCGATCCGCAGTAAAGAAGACTGGACACCTGGGGCAATCGGTAATGAGATACTTCCGGCGGGTTTTCAATTTGCCATTGATGATTCATATCCCACATGCCGTCTCCTGAACAAAGCCTATGAGAAGGATTCACAGGTTTATGTGATCGATGGCTTTATTGTCTCGCCGAATGTACAGGTGGAACAGGTGAAAGTCATGAATCATGATTTCCGTTATACAGACCATCAGCCGGTCAGGCTGAAAGTAAAACTTAAATAGAAAAGAGGCTCCCTGTATTTTGACAATACAGGGAGCCTTCTTTTTAATCGTCTTCTTTCAGGTCAATCTTTTCCGAAGCCTGATACAGGTTAATAATATCTGTTAAAGACTCTTCCATCTTTTCCTGTATCCCTTCAAGTTTATTGGGGTCTACATTGTAATTCAGGAATAATTTCTCTATGTTTTCTGTGACATGATGTCCCAAATGTGAAATGAGCAGGAAGGTATCAAAGTTCTTGCTGTTCTTTGCGTTTACAAAGCGCTTTAAGTCACTTTGGATAAATTCGAGGATCTCGCGGTCGCTGGCAAACTTGCCATGGATCATGGCATAAGGCTGCACCCGCTGCAGAAAGTATTTGTTGTGGCGGGTGATATTAAATACATAGGATACGATCAGACCGTCTCCCAGATCAAATTCTGCTATGTGCATAATGCTGTTATATTCTTTGATCGACGTGGCGCCCAGCTGACGCAGATTAATGTTAATAAAATCGCCGGTTACTGTGTTTTCATTCATAAAAAATTCTCCTTAAAATAATAATTTCATGTTTATGCAAAGCGGATCAGCAGAAAAATAGAACAGATAAATACGGAAAGGATCATCATAGGAAAGCCAATTTTAAAGTATTTTCCGAAAGAGATAGGGTAACCTGCATTTTTACTGATACCGGAAAGGACTACGTTGGCTGAAGCACCGACCAGAGTACCATTTCCACCGAGACAAGCACCGAGAGAGAGTGCCCACCATAAAGGGGTCACATCTACACCATGTGACTGGATTGTCATAATCATTGGAATCAGAGTGGCCACAAAGGGAATATTGTCAAGGAAGGATGAAACAACCGCAGAGATCCAAAGAATCAGAAGCATGGTCATGGTTATATTTCCTCCGGTGACAGAGAGCAGAGCATTTGCAAGAACTGTGATGACTCCGACTTTTTCCAGACCACCAACGACAATAAATAATCCCACAAAAAAGAGGATTGTCGGCCATTCGACACTCAGAATAATGTCTTCCGGATCTTGCCCGCCGATAATTAACATCAGACAGGCAGCAGCTAAAGCAATGGTAGCAGACTGCATTTTTAACTGGTCATGAAAAACAAAACATAATGCCACGACCAAGAGAATGATCACACTCTGAATCAGCAGCTTTTTACTTTTGATTGCTTTTGATTCGTCAAGCTTCATAACTTCTTTGATATTTTTGTCTTCTACGGTCAGACTGTTTCCATAGATAAAGCGAAAGCAGATGAGGGATGCGATGATAACAAAAACTACTGCAAATCCAGTATTTAGAATGAAATCAACAAAGCTGAGTTTTGCTGCACTTCCAATCATAATATTGGGTGGATCACCGATTAGAGTGGCAGTACCTCCAATGTTGGAAGCCATAATCTGGGTGATGATGTACGGAACCGGATTGACTCTCAGAATATTGGTAATTGCCAATGTCATTGGACCGACCAGAAGTACAGTTGTAACATTGTCTAACAGTCCTGATAAAACGGCAGTGATGATAACAAACGTGACCATAATGGGCCATGGACGTCCTTTTGCCAGTTTTGCAGCTTTAATTGCAATATATTCAAAGATACCGGAATTCTTAACAACTGCAACTAAGAGCATCATACCCACGAGAATGCCGATCGTTTCAATGTCTACGGCGTCGACACATTCGTCGATGGTGAGAATATGGGTCAAAATTAAAAGGACCGCACCTGAGATTGCGGCAACGGTATTGTGAATTTTGTCTGAAATGATTGCGGCCATGGTGATTAAAAAAATGGCAACTGCAATAATCTGTTGTAGTGACATGATAGTTCCTCCTAATCATTAAATTTAATTCTTATTGTATCACCAACAGACAGGATTTTCACAATTTATGTAGATGTTTTTTATTCAGAACAAGGAAGTTTGCTGTAATTACAAGAATGGATGGAAAGAGGATTTCAAATTTCAGAGAAGATAAAGGCTGCTTCTCTGAAAGGGGATACATTAACAGCAAAACAGCTGTCCCGATAAGACAGCTGTTTCATCCATTGATTATATTTTGTCTACAATTTTGTCGTACAAGTCCAGACAGCAATGACATTCTTCTTCAGAGAAATGAGAACAGTTCAGGCAGCTCTCGCATTTAGCATCGTCTCCGTTACTGACATTTTTGACAGAGTGGTCACGGCCGCAAGGGCAGTACTGACTGCAGTTGATCGCTACTTCTTCATATATTTTATTCTGATCTGACATCTGATAAAGCCTCCTTTTTAAATTTGAAGTTACTTTATCAGTATTGACGGATCTATTCCGGATAATTCAGATTTTTCTCATTTGCAGTATATAAAGAAAACGTCAAATATTTGTAAGCAAGGAGTTTTGCCATAGGAAGATTCATATCGAGGTAATTTCCGCAGTCTCTGGGAGATGCCCCGGGAACATCTCCCTCAAAGTCTCGTATATACTCAAATGTTTCTTTTACCAGTTCAAGTATCTCACTGGATGTCTGATCTCCGGCCAGGATCAGATAGAAACCGGTACGGCAGCCCATAGGTCCAAAATAGATGACTCGGTCTTTATATTGAGCATGGTTTCTTAAAAAGGTTGCGCCCAGATGTTCGATGGTATGAATCTCGGCGGTGTTCATAACTGGTTCTTTATTTGGTGCGGTCATCCTCAGGTCATAGGTTGTCAATGTCTCTGTCCCAATAGAATCCCTGCGGGATACATATACTCCGGGCAGAAGGTCTAAGTGGTTGACCGTAAAACTTTCAATTTTCTGCATTGAAAAAACCTCCATATATTATGTTTGTCTGAATATTAATGTAAATAGTATATCAATATTATACCAGAGATAAAAGAAAAAGCACGAAAATTACATATTAACTGATGATCTCAGGGAATTTTAAAAAAAATGAAAAAACCTGTTGACATTTGCCGGCAGC